>NZ_JBGCCP010000040.1:0-90782 GCF_041262705.1 Catenulispora sp. MAP12-49
CGATCTGGCACAACACCAAGACCGGCGCACCCAGCAAGCGATCACTAATCGCTTACGACCACTGACCAGCCCAACGATCGGACTCAATCATCTAGACCGCCGGGACGACCGCGGGATCGAGGGCCTCGTCGAGGTCCTGGATCCCGACCCGGCGCACCGAGGACAGCATCAGCGGCGCGACCATCGCGGCCGCGAACAGCACCCCGGCCGTGACCATGACGTGGCGCGCGCCGAAGGCGTCGGCCAGCGGGATGATCGTCAGCTGGCCGGCCGGGACCGCCAGGGACCGGCCGAACTGGTCGTAGGACACGACGCGCGACATCATCTCGTTCGGCACGTAGGTGTGCAGCGCGGTGTCCCAGGACACGGCCGCGAACGTGATCCCGAAGCCGGCGACGAACGAGGCCGCCGCGATCGCCGCCACTGCCCCGTTCAGGCCGAGCAGCAGATACGGCACCGCCTGCAAGGTGATGGCCAGCTGGCCGACCAGCAGGGGCCGCCGCACGCGGACCCGGATCATCAGCACGCTCATGATCAGCTGCCCGATCGCCCGGCAGCTGATGATCACACCCCAGCCCTCGGCGCCGAACGTCTGTTTGGCCAGCACCAGGCCGAGCACCATCCCCGCACCCATCTGCAGGAAGCCGGACACCGCGGCGGCCGCCGTCATCGACCAGATCCAGGACGAGGAGCGGAAGTACGACCAGCCGACCCGCAGTTCGGCGAACAGCTTCCGGTCGGTCATGACCGGCCGGGCCGAGACCGGGATGAAGCAGAACACCACGGCCGCGGCGAAGAACGACGCCGAGTCCGCGGTCACGGCCCAGCCGCCGCCGATCGTGCTGACCAGCACGCCGCCGACGGTCGGCCCCAGCACCTTGGCCGCGTTGTTCACGGTGGCCAGCAACGAGTTCGCCTGCCGCAGCCCGGCGGGTCGCACCGTCCGCGGCACGATCCCGCTCAGCGACGGGCCCACGAACGCCGACAGCACCCCGGTGACGAACGCCAGCCCGATCAGATACGCGACCGGCTGCTTGGTGAACAGGCAGAACGCCATCGCGCCCTGCGTCACCCCGAGCCCGAAGTGCGTGACCCGCAGCAGCAGCGCCTGCCCGATCCGGTCGCCGATCCCGCCGCCGAGCAGCACCAGCGCGATCGTCGGGATCATCTGGGCGCTGATGACGTAACTCAGGTCCCGGGGACTGCCGGTGATCTGCAGGACCGCGAAGAACAGCGCGATCTGGGTCGCGGCGCCGCCGGTCACCGAGATCGACTGACCGATGAAGAAACGCCGGAACGGTTTCTCCCGAAGCGGATTCATTATCGCGACCCCAACAGGCGGACGGCACGAGGCGCGCCGAGGCTAACAGCGCCGTTCCGGAGGACGCATCCGAATTTCGCCCGGCTGGCACCGTGCCGCTTCTAAACCTTAATACGCAGATCCACGTACACCGGGGTGAACTGGCGGGCCCCGCGGATTAGCGTCACGCGCATGCCGCCGCGCCGGCCACCGGCGGCAGTCCTCTGAGTCGCCGGCGAACAGGGAGGTCTGCCATGACGGTCTTCGTCGCGCCGGGTCAGCCCGACGCTCTGATGAGCTACCAGCCCCGGTACGAGCACTGGATCGGCGGCGAGCCCGTGGCTCCGGCCGGCGGGCTGTACTTCGAGAACCCGACGCCGATCACCGGGCAGCCGTTCTGCGAGGTGGCCCGGGGCACCGCCGCGGACGTCGAGCGGGCCCTGGACGCCGCGCACGCCGCCGCGCCGGCCTGGGGGCGCACCTCGCCCACGGAGCGGGCCGAGATCCTCAACCGGATCGCCGACCGGATGGCGATGAACGTGGACCGGCTGGCGGTCGCCGAGTCGTTCGAGAACGGCAAGCCGATCCGCGAGACGCTGGCCGCCGACATCCCGCTGGCCATCGACCACCTGCGCTACTTCGCCGGGGCGATCCGGGCCCAGGAGGGCGCGCTGTCGGAGATCGACGAGGACACCGTCGCCTACCACTTCCACGAGCCGCTGGGCGTGGTCGCGCAGATCATCCCGTGGAACTTCCCGATCCTGATGGCGATCTGGAAGCTGGCCCCGGCGCTGGCGGCGGGCAACGCCGTGGTGCTCAAGCCGGCCGAGCAGACCCCGGTGTCGGTGCACTACCTGATGAGCCTGATCGCGGACCTGCTGCCGCCGGGCGTGGTGAACATCGTCAACGGCTTCGGCGTGGAGGCCGGCAAGCCGCTGGCCTCCAGCGGCCGGGTGGCCAAGGTGGCCTTCACCGGCGAGACCACCACCGGGCGCCTGATCATGCAGTACGCCTCGGAGCACATCAAGCCGGTCACCCTGGAGCTGGGCGGCAAGAGCCCGAACATCTTCTTCGACGACGTCTCCCGCGCCCGCGACGACTTCTACGACAAGGCGCAGGAGGGCTTCGCGATGTTCGCCCTGAACCAGGGCGAGGTCTGCACCTGCCCCAGCAGGGCCCTGATCCAGCGCGGCCACTACGGCGACTTCCTGGCCGACGCGCTGGCCCGCACCGAGCGCATGAAGCAGGGCAACCCGCTGGATTCGGAGACCATGGTCGGCGCGCAGGCCTCCAACGACCAGCTGGAGAAGATCCTGTCCTACCTGGAGATCGGCCAGAGCGAGGGCGCGAAGGTCCTGATCGGCGGCGAGCGCGTGGACCTGGGCGGCGAGCTGTCCGGCGGGTACTACGTGCAGCCCACCGTGTTCGAAGGCGACAACGCGATGCGCATCTTCCAGGAGGAGATCTTCGGCCCGGTGGTCTCGGTGACCAGCTTCGACGACTACGACGACGCGATCCGCATCGCCAACGACACCCTCTACGGCCTCGGCGCCGCGGTGTGGACCCGGGACGGCACCACCGCCTACCGCGCCGGCCGCGCGATCCAGGCCGGCCGGGTGTGGACCAACTGCTACCACCTGTACCCGGCCCACGCGGCCTTCGGCGGCTACAAGAACTCCGGGATCGGGCGCGAGAACCACAAGATGATGCTGGAGCACTACCAGCAGACCAAGAACTTGCTGGTCAGCTACTCGCCGAAGGCGATGGGCTTCTTCTGATGCCCGAGCCGGCCGATGGCACGGCGCCGTCGCGGGTCGCGGTCACCGAGACCGCGGCGGCGCTCATGCGCAAGCTCTACGACACCCACGGACCGCTGATGTTCCACCAGTCGGGCGGCTGCTGCGACGGCAGCTCGCCGATGTGCTACCTGGCCGGCGAGTTCCGCACCGGGTCCTCGGACGTCCTGCTGGAACGACTCGAGGTCGAGGGCATCGCGGAGCCGGTGACGTTCTGGATGGGCCGCGAGCAGTTCGAGCGCTGGCGGCACACGCACCTGACGGTGGACGTGGTGCCGGGGCGCGGAGCCGGGTTCTCGCTGGAGGCGCCGGAGGGGGTCAGGTTCCTGATCCGGTCGCGGCTGCTGACGGATCGGGAGGACGCGGTGCTGAACGCTCGGTCGGCCGGAGGCTAGTGCGGATCGGAGGCGAACAGGTGGGCGACGTCGTGGACGCCGTGCAGCCCGAACCAGCTCAGGATGGCAAGGATGCCCGCGACGATGCCCACCCAGTCCTTCAGCATGTCCGCTCCGGGCTCGCCGAGCCGGACACGGCGGCGCAGGTCCCTAATAAACAGCACGAGCAGGCACAGGCCGATGAGTGGCAGGCCGATCCGGGCGTAGTACATCCCCACCGTCCAGGTTCCCAGGATGCTGTGGCACTTGTCGTACTGGTCGAAGGCCTCTGGCGAGGCGTACTTGTCGACGGGGCAGAGCCGCGGATGGATGGGCAACACGAACGCCGGGGCGACGATGAACGCCGCGATCGGGAGCGCCGCGATCCAGCCGTAGGGCGTCACGAGCACCAGGGCGAGGGTCGGATGCCTGGACCACCATTCACGCCAGGGCAGCCAGCCCTCACCGACGATCTTGGCGGTCCACAGGCGCATGGCGGTCATCAGGATCGCCATGGAAAGGAGCATCACCGCCCCCGTTATCAGGATGTCGCGCACCACACTCCGTGGGATTGCCGCACGCACGCTCAGCAAACACCGCGGACAGAGGACCGGTCCTGCGCCGGATGTGCTCTCAGGCTTGTGCTCTCGGGCCTGTGCTCTCAGCCTCGCGCTCTCAGCCCGCTGACACAGGCGCCGCCGGCGTCAGCGGCGGGTCCAGGAACGTCAGCGTCGCCGCCGCGGTGTCCAGCCGGGCTCGCACTCCCAGCGGCAGCGACTGCATGAACACGCCGTGGCCGATGTCGGCGCCGAGCAGCACCGGCACGCCGAGGTCGCCGAGCCGGTCGGCGAGCAGCTCCTCGACGTCGGCCAGCGGGCCGCACTCGTCCCAGGTGCCGCACAGGATGCCGCGCACGCCGTCCAGATAGCCGGTGCGCCGCAGCTGGGTCAGGACCCTGTCGAGGCGATAGGGCAGCTCGCCGACGTCCTCCAGGAACAGGATGCCGTCGCGCGCCGGCACCGAGAAGGGCGTGGCCAGCGAGGTGGCGAGCAGGCTCGCGGTGCCGCCGACCGTGACGCCCTCGGCGACGCCGGGCACCAGGACGCGCGTGTCCTGGAAGACGAGCTCGGTGCAGCGCTGCGGCGTCAGCAACAGCCGCGCCAGCCCTTCGAACGACGGCACGCCCGAGCGGAACATCACACTGGAGACCATCGGCCCGTACACCGAGGCCCATCCCAGCCGGCTGCGCACCGCCTCGATCAGGGCCGTGACGTCGGAGAAACCGACCACCACGCGCGGCTCCGGCGTCCCGACCGCGTCCCAGTCGAGCACCTCCAGCGCCCGCTGCACGCCGTACCCGCCACGCGCGCAGATCACCGCCGCGTACCCGGGCTGCCCCAGCGCCCGCGCCAGATCCTCGGCCCGCACCTTGTCGTCAGCCGCCAGATACGGGTACGGCCCCACCGCCCGCGCCGACGGGAACACCTCCGGCAGGAGCCCGACGCTCCGCAGCGCCGCCAGGCCCAGATCAAGCTCCTGGCGCCCGGGCGGCCCGCTCAGCGCGACGACGGCGACGCGGTCGCCGGGCTTCAGGGCCGGGGGTGTCAGGAGAGGGCGCATGAGGCGACTCTCTCATGCGGGGGCGGGGATGATCGAGAGTCGGCCGGCGGGTGGAACAGGCTGGTGGTCAGACGGATGGGTCAGACAGGTGGGTCAGACAGGTGGCTCAGCGGGTGGAGCACCCTTCGTGGCCCGGCTGGGCGGCCCCATGATCTCCACCGCCGTCCTGCCCAGCAGTCGTTCCCGGTAGAGGACGGGCACGGTCCATCCGGGCTTGGGCATCTTGTTGATCGCCCAGTGCGCGGCCCTGGCGACGGCGACGATCTCAGTACCGTCCCCCCGTGGGATCGCCACCCGGATCCGAAAGTACGGCTGAGTCAGGCTCCTCCCCCTCGGCACGACGTGTTCCGCGTGCAGAACCGTGGCACGTGCCTCCTCGCCGTGGTCGATGGTGCGCTTACGGCGGACTGCCCGCGCGACCGCCAGAACAGCGGCGACGGCGAGGCCGATGACGATGCCGATCAGGCGAGTATCAGCACTCACACCATCAACGGTAGACACACCGGCTCCACGATCAAGACATCGGAGAGCCGGTGCCTTAGGGGAGATCCCTCGTACTCCCGCCGTAGATGCCTGCGCCTGCGTCGGCACCAGCGCCTGCGCCTGCGCCTGCGCCTGCGTCAGCCCCAGCGCCGGCGCCGACGCCGGCCAGCAGCAACGCCAGATGGAACCGGCTGCGCGCCCCGTACTTCTCCATCAGGTCCGCGACCGTATAGGTGATGGTGCGCCGGCTCAGCCCCAGCTGCTCGGCCACCATGTGGTCGGTGCAGCCCTCGGCGAGCAGCGTCACCACGGCACGCTCCCTGGCCGACAGCCCCGCCGGCCACCGCACCGGCACGGCCGCCTGGGCCCACAACCGCAGGTACATCTCGACCAGGGCGCGCACCAGCGGCTTGGCGGTGATCTGCCAGACCCCCTTCAGCGGATCCTCGGGGTCGATGGGCGTCATGACCACCGCCCGGTCAATGATGACCAGCTTGGCCGGCAGGGCCGGCAGGATCCGATGCTCGGCGCCGGTGGCGATCAGGCGCGCGTCATGGGCCGACGGGGCCGCCCCCAGCCAGCGCGTCCTCACATCCGGCGGCATCGGGAGCGTACCGAGCACCGAGCGCTGGGACGACGCGGGAACCATGACCAGCCGCTCGCTGCGCTCGACGGAGACGATCTCGGTGAACCGGGCCACCACGGCATCGGCCCCGAACAGCGAGCACACCCCGCGCCCGACCCGCAGCGACCTCAGCCACGCCGCCTCAGACATCGCCGACACCCCCTGACGTCCTCCCGCTCCGTGAATCCGCATCCTGCCCCGGAAAACCGAGCAGCGGCAACGCGAGGCGGACACCGTTGCGACTTTGCGCAAGAACGCCGCAGCAGTGCTGCGCGCCTCCCGCCACGGCCCGCATGGTTCCTTTCATCCACCAGCCCCGAAAGACATCCCTGAAATGAATGTGTCAAGCAGTAGTTTGTTTGGCCTGGTTTGTCCAGGCGGTGTGCTCGTCGTAGAGGGTGCCGTGTTTCAGGCAGCCGTGCAGGATGCCGACGAGTCGGTTGGCGACCTGGCGCAGGGCGGCGTTGTAGCCGATGCCGCGCTCGCGCTGCTTGTCGTAGTAGGCGCGGGCGCCGGGCGAGACGACGATGGCCTTGGACGCCTGGAACATCAGGGCGTCGATGAGCCGGTCGTTGTGCACGTAGCGGGCGGCGACCACGCGTTTCTTGCCCGAGGCGCGGGTGATCGGGCTGGTCGCGGCGTAGTTGCGGCGGGCTTTGGCATCGGTGTAGCGGTCGGGGGCATCCCCGAACTCTGCGAGCACCCGAGCGCCGGTGATCGTCCCCAGTCCGGGCTGGGAGAGGATGATCCTAGCGGCCGGGTGCTGCCCAAAATGTGCCTCGACCTCCTGCTGCAAGGCGGCGACCTGCGCGTCGAGCACGGCGAGCACGGCGGTCAGGGCACGCACACTGGCAGCGTAGGCCGCGGTGACCGCCGCCGGCTGCCCGAGCTGCGGGGTGCGCAGCGCGGCCTGGATCCGCTCGGCCTTGGCCGCCACGTCGCGACGCCGGGCCCGCTTCAGCGCGGCGGCGATCTGCGACCGGGACAACCGCGCGGCCGATTCCGGATCCGGGGCCTTGGCCAGCAGCTCCAGCGTGTCCGGGGCGTCCAGGTCCTCGAAGGCGTTCAAGGCTGCCGGGAAGTAGTCGCGCAGCGCATGCCGCAGCCGCTGGGTGTGCCTGGTGCGCTCCCAGATCAGGGTCTTGTGCGCTCTGGTCATCACCTTGATCGCCTCGGCCAGGCTCGAGTCCCCGGCCACGGGGCGCAGCTGGTGGCCGTCGGTGCGGACCATGTCGGCCAGCATGTGTGCGTCCGCGGCGTCGCTCTTGGCCCCGGACACTGCCCGGCGTTCCCGGTAGCGTGCCGCGACCAGCGGGTTCACCGCCAGCACCGTGTAGCCGGCGGCCAGCAGCGCCAGCACCCACGGGCCCCGGTCGGTCTCGATACCGACCACCACCTCGTTGTCGTCGTCCTGGGACGCCTCGCCGAGCTGCTCGGCGACCAGCCGGTGGAGCTTGGCCATCCCGGTCACGCCCTCGGGCAGCCGAGCCTTGGCCAGCCGCTTGCCCGAAGCGTCTTGGATCTCCACGTCGTGGTGGTCCTCGGCCCAGTCGTCGCCGATGAACAGCCGCACCGTTCCCCCTCCATCTCATTCGTCGATGTCCAGCAGCCTGCGGGAGAACCATCAGCGACCTAATCAAGCAGTGCTCACGCCGAACTTCAGCAGGCACGACATCCCATCAGCGATCAACTCTCCCGGCCGACTGGCAGGGGCACGTTCTTTCGTCAGAACTCGAGGTTCTGGAAAACCAAGTGCTCACCTGTCAGCGGCTACCAACCAGGAGTCTGCCGGATGGCCTACTCCTACGAATGATTAGGAAACCTCATGAACTACGACCTGCGAACCCTGTCCGACCGGGCCGAGCTCAACGACCTGCTGCTGCACCTGGGCCGAGCCCTGGACGAGCACCGCTTCGCCGACCTGAACTCCGTTCTGACGCAGGACGCCGCCGGCTCGACCCGCAACGGAACCGGCACCGGCCGCGACGTCCTGATCGCCCAGATCGAGGCCGGCAACAAGGACCACACCCGCCTGCTCCACCGGCTCAGCAGCGTGCTGATCCATACCGACGACGACACCGCGACAATCCGCGCCTACATCACCGCCCTGTCCGGCCACGCCGACAGCCTCGTACCGACCGAGCGCCGCTACGGACTGGCCCGCATCAAGGCCGTCCGCACGCCCGAGGGCTGGCGGATCAGCGAGCTGAACGTCGAGCCGGTGTTCGTCGTGGGGCGATAGCTCTAGGGCCCACGACTTGGCAGACACATCGCCGCTTGTAGCTGATGCGAAGGAAACGGCCTAGTCGTCGGCAGGTTCGTCGATCGGCCAGGCGATCTCCAGGCGGTTGTTCGGGTCGTCCGGTGTCCCGGTCCACTGGCGGTAGATCATCCGGACCGGGCCCGCGAAAGCAAAGCCGTGCTCGGTGATCCACTCTGCGACGGCGTCGTACGCGCCGAGTATTTGCGGGAACATGGCGGCCGTCCCCTCGACCTCGGTGCAAGCGAGGGTACTCTGGGGCAGCTCGCGCACGGTCATGCCCTCGGGCAGGTCCGTGGGCTGCGCGCCGTTCTCCCAGAACGGCAGGCACGCCTCGACGAGCGTCTCGTTCTCGTCGTCGCACACTCCGTGGAAGCGGACGAAAGCAGGTCCGGTGAAGGTAAGCGGGCCGTTGCCTGCGGCCTCGTACATCTCCTGGTAGGCGCCACGGAGGAAGCCGTCGAGCCCGGAGTTGTCCACGGTCGCCCCGCGGACGAGGATTCGTTCGGCGGAACCCTGGCGCACGGTGACACGGTGGGTCATCTCTGCTCCTTCGGTCAGTCGGTTCAGCAGGCTGTGGACTATGGAACGTTGCACCTCCAGCCGTCGCTCGGCCGCCCGCAGATGCGCCTGCACGGCGGAGACCAGCTCCTCCTTGCCGCCGCCGAGCAACCGGCGCACCTCTTCGACAGGGATGTCCAGCTGCCGCAGCGCCCTGATCGATTGCGCCGTACGCAGCTGGTCACGCCGGAAGTACCGGTAGCCGCTCACCGGATCGACGAACGTCGGCACCAGCACGCCGCTGGCGTCGTAGTGCCGAAGCGCAGTCACCGAGAGGCCGCTGGCCTGCGAGAACTGCCCGATCGGCAGCAGGTTGCTCCTATCCACAGCTCAGACTGTGCCGTCTCGTGCCACCCGAGAGTCAAGCCCGTCCTCGGACGACGGCTTCACCCTCGGCGGACTCATCCTCGCGATCGATGCCGGCGCCGTCGCCACCGTCTACCGTCGATGCGAACTGATGACGAAAGGACCATCCGATGGCCGATGTCCAGGCGGTTCCGGCGCCCCGATTCGGCCGCTGGCTGGTCGAGACCAGTCTCGTCGGTGTGATCGGCGGGATCGTCTGCTGGTTCCTGGACAAGATGCTTCTCGTGTTGCTCGTTCCCGACGGCGCCGGCCCGTTCGCGCTGTTCGCGATCATGATCGCGCTCGGTTGTGTGGCGCTGCTCGGCGGCATCGTCATCGTCGTCCAGGCTTCGGCCTGGACACGGCTCGGGGCCGGGTCGGCGGCGGCATGGCGAACAGCCGCCGCCGTCTGCGTGGTCGGCTGGCTGCCGTGGTTCGGCCCCGACGAGATCCGCCTGGGGCTGACATTCCGGCTGGCGATCGGCCCGGCGCTGCTGGCCGGCACCGTCTGGTTCGTCGCCGTGGCCGTCGCTGTCGGCGCCGCTCCGGCCGTCGCCCCTCGCACCGTGCGCCGGACGGCAGTGGCGGCCCTGGCCGTGTCGGCGGCACTATGGCTTCCCGTCCACGACGCCGTCATCTCCTCGGCGTCCGCGACGGCTCTGAATCGGCGGTCGATTCCGCGCTCCTCCGCGCTGACCGTCTCCTGGCCCGGCTACCTCCCGGAGAAGTACCTGCGTGTCAGCGACGACATCCGGCTCCAGTACGACCTCGAGACGGGCTTTCCCTGCCCCGGCGACTGTGGCAGCAATGGAGTGCTCACGGTGGGCCCGGCCACGACGTCCCCATGCGCCCTCCCCATGGCCATACCCGACGGCCGTACCGTCGCACCGCCGGCCGACTGCCGCCAGATCGCACCGGGGACCTGGTCCCGCCAGACCCCCGACCGGGGATGCGACGTGATCGAGCTCAGCGATGCCCGGACAATCCAGATCTACGAGGACGACTGCCCTGCGACATCTGTCCTCCTCCACATCCTGGGCAGCCTGCGCCCGGCGGACTCCGCGGAGATCCTCAGCCGGACATGAAGAACCGCACCGACCGAGGCCCCTTCTCCACCACCTCCGGCAGCACCAGCGTCCCGCGCGCCGGCGGGCTGATCCGCCCCAGCACGCGCTCCCCCGCCGCTCCCGTGCACGCCGCGACCGTGCCGGGCAGGCCGTGGGCCGTGAACCAGCCGATCAGCGCGAACGCGATCGCCTCCTTGGCGTCCGACGGCACCTTGTACGCGTCCGAGCGCAGCATCTCCACGTCCGGCAGGCGCTTCGCGATGCGCTTCATCAGTTCCGGGTTCTCCGCGCCGCCGCCGGAGACGGCCAGGGTGGCGATGCCGTGGGAGCGGACGGCGTCGACCACCGTCATCGCTGTGAGCGTGGCCAGGGTCGACATCAGGTCCTCGGGGGTGAGGTCCGGGAAGTCGTCGATGTGGGCGGCCAGGTAGGCGTCGTGGAAGAGTTCCTTGCCGGTGGTCTTCGGAGGCCGCCGGGCGTAGTAGGGCTCTGCCATCAGCGCCGCGAGCAGGCCCGGGTGGACCAGGCCGGCGGCGGCCAGGCGGCCGTCGCGGTCGTAGGGTCTGCCGGTGAGCTGGCGGCAGGCGGCGTCCAGGAGCGCGTTGGCCGGGCCGATGTCGAAGGCCACCGGAGGGTCGGCGACGACGGTCAGGTTCGCGATGCCGCCGAGATTCAGGGCCCCGACCGGGCCGGGCAGGCCGCGCAGGAGCAACAGGTCCAGCAGCGAGACCAGCGGGGCGCCCTGGCCGCCGGCCGCCACGTCGGCGGCGCGGACGTCGGAGACCACCGGGACGCCGAGGCGCTCGGTGATCCAGGCCGGCTGGCCGAGTTGGAGGGTGCCCAGGACCCGGCCGTCCTCGGTCCAGTGGTACAGCGTCTGGCCGTGCGAGCAGACCAGGTCGGCCGGGCCCGCGGCCTGGACGGCCTGCCAGGCCGCCGCCGCGAACGCCTGGCCGATACCGGTGTCCAGGCGGCACACCGCGCCCAGATCGGTCTGGTTCGGCGGCAGGGCGGCGACGATCTGGGCCCGCAGCTCGTCCGGGTAGGGGACGTGGTCGGCGTGGACCAGCTCGCCGACCAGGACGCCGCCATCGCCGCCATCGCCGCCATCGCCATCGTCGCCATCGCCGCCATCGCCGCCATCGAGCCGGAAGTCCACCAGCGCGACGTCGATCGCGTCGTGGGAGGTGCCCGAGCTCAGTCCCAGGACTCTCACGCGCTCGCGGCTCCGGCCTCGACGCCGACCACGCGGCGGGACTCCGGATAGAAGCAGGCGTGCTGGTGTTCGGCGGCGTCGCCGGCCGCGATCCCGCTCGGCTCCCCCAACGGCACCAGCACCGGATGCTTCTCAGCACACTGATCGCCGGCGAACGGGCACCGCGGCTGGAACAGGCAGCCCGGCGTCGCCGTCCGCTCGTCCAGGGCCATGGTCGGCGCCGTACGGTCCGGGCCCGGCTCCTCCAAGCCGCGCATGATCGGCACCGCCGAGAGCAGGCACTGCGTGTAGGGGTGCACCGGCGTCAGGATCACGTCGTCGGTGAGCCCGCGCTCGACGACCTCGCCGCGGTAGATCACGTGCAGTTCGCCGCCGTCGCCGACGTAGCGCGCGGTGGCCACGTCGTGCGTGATGAACACCAGCGAGATGCCCAGCCGTGTACGCAGATCGCGCAGCAGCTTCAGGATGCCCAGCCGCATCGAGACGTCGATCATCGACACCGCCTCGTCGGCGATCAGCACCTCCGGGTCCACGGTCAGCGCGCGGGCGATGACCACGCGCTGGCGCTGCCCGCCGGAGAGCTGGTGCGGGTACTTCGGCAGCACCGCGGCCGGCTCCAGGCCGACCAGGGTCAGCAGCTCGGCGGCCCGCTCGCGCCAGTCGCCGGCCTTCTCCCCGGTCTTCCCCCCGGAGGCGCGCTTCTCCTTGGCCCGCATCCGCAGCGGGTCGCCGAGGGTCGCCTCGATGGTCCGCGTTGGATTCAGGGCCGAATACGGGTCCTGATGGATCATCTGGATCCGGCGGAAGTACTTGGCCCGCTGGTGCGGCTTGAGCTTGGACAGCTCGACGCCGTCCACCACCAGCTCGCCGCCGTCGAACGTCTCCAGCCCGGTCAGGATCTTGCCCAGGGTGGTCTTGCCGCAGCCGGACTCGCCGATGAAGGACACCGCGCCGCCGTCGGGCAGCGTGAAGTCCACGCCGCGCAGCGCGTGCACGGTCCGCGCGCCGGTGAAGGTGCCGTGCGTCTGGTAGGTGCGGGTGATGCCGCGGGCCTCGATCATGCCGGTTCTCCCACGGCGGCGGGCGCCCCGGCGTTGCCGGAGAGCACGGTGGACGGGTCGACGTGGCAGGCGCGCCGGCGCCCGGACTGCGGCCGGCCGTCGAGCTCCCAGCCGACCAGCAAAGGCTCGGTGTCGGCGCAGACCTCGACCGCGAACGGGCAACGGTCGCGGAAGACGCAGCCGGCGCGGGCCACGGTGGTCAGGTCCGGCGGACGTCCGGGCAACGCGCGCGCCGCCTCCACGTCGCCGGTGATGCGCGCGGTGGCGCCTATCAGAGCCTTGGTATAAGGGTGCGAAGGCCGGCGCAGCACGTCCAACAGCGGGCCGTCCTCGACGATCCGGCCGCCGTACATCACCGCCAGGCGGTCGGCGATCTCGGAGATGGCGCCGATGTCGTGGGTGATGATCAGGGTGGACAGCTGGTTCTCGTCGTGCACCTTGCGCACGATGTCCAGCACCGAGGCCTGGGAGAGCATGTCCAGCGCGGTGGTCGGCTCGTCCAGGATCAGCACCTTGGCGTTGAGCACCAGGGCGAAGACGATGCCGATGCGCTGGCGCATGCCGCCGGAGAGCTCGTGCTGGTAGGAGTCCAGCACCCGCCGGCCGTCCAGGCCCATCCGGTTGGCCAGGTCCAGCGCCCGGGCCATCAGAGCCCGAAGATCGGCGACCTCGTGCGAGCGCCCGAGGTCCAGCAGCTGCTTGCCGATGGTCTTCAGCGGGTTCAACGAGTTCTGCGATGCCTGGAACACGTAGCCGATGGCCCCGCCGCGCGCCTTGCGCAGCTGCTTGCCGGCCAGCGCCGTGACGTCCCCGACGCCGGCCACCTCGATGGTCCCGGCGGCGATCCGCCCCGGCGCCGGCACCGCGTTCAGCAGCGACAGCGCCAGTGTGGACTTGCCGGAGCCGGACTCGCCGACCAGGCCGGTGATCTCCCCGGCCCGCAGCTCCAGGGAAGCCTGGGCCACGGCCGGCAGCCAGCCGGCCGACGTCTGGTACTCGACCGTCAGGCCGCGTACTTGTACCTCGCTCACGCGCGCTCCCTCAGCCGCGGGTTGAACAGTTCGTCGATCGCGTCCAGGAAGAGCACGATGCCCAGGGTCAGCGCCAGGATGCAGACCAGCGGCGCCAGCAGGTAGATCAGCGCCGAGGACGTTTCCATCGCTCCTCCGGAGAACACCGCCTGGTTCAGCATGACGCCCCAGTTGGTGCTGGAGAACGGCACCAGGCCCAGGAAGAACAGGCCGACCTCGGCGCCGACGAAGGCGATCATCGACAGCATCAGCTGCATGGTGGCGTAGGGCGCGATGTTCGGCAGCATCTCCTTGACGATGATGTGCCGCCGGGACAGGCCCAGGCCCCGCGCCGCCTCCAGGAAGCCGCGCTCACGCAGCGACAGAGCCTGCGCGCGCACCGCGCGGGCCACGCCGCCCCAGCCGGTGATGCCCAGCACCAGGCCCATCTCCCACGGGCTGCCGAAGCTCCACACCGTGGACAGCAGGATCAGCAGCGGCAGGCCCGGGATGGTCAGGACGAAGTCGGTCAGGCGCATCAGGACACTGTCGGTCATGCCGCGCTGGTAGCCGGCGATCAGACCGATCGTGACCCCGAACAGGCTGGTGAAGAACGCCGACAGCGCGGCGGTCGCCAGCACGTAGCGCGCGCCGGTCACCACCTCCTGCAGGACGTCCGAGCCGGCGAAGTCGGTGCCCAGCCAGTGCTTGGCGCTGGGCGGGGCGTACAGAGCGTTCGGGTCGACGGCCAGCCGGCCGTAGAACCAGGGCCCGCAGATCCCCATCAGGACGAAGAACACGATGATGATCAGGCCGATCAGCCGGCCGGGCTTGCGGGTCACGGCCTTGCGGAAGGCCGCCCAGGCCGGGCGGCGGCTGCGCGCCGACGCGGCGAGGGTCGCGGTGACGGTCGCCATGTCAGCGCCTCACTCTCGGGTCGATCAGGGTGTAGCAGAGGTCGGCGATGATGTTCGCGATGATGATGGACACCGTGATCAGCAGGAACGCCCCGGCCATCACCGGGTAGTCGCGGCCGCCGATGCTCTTCAGGAGCAGGTCGCCGAGCCCGGGGTAGTCGAAGGTGTCCTCGATGAAGAAGGACCCTGCGAACATGACTCCGAAGGACAGCGCCAGCACCGTGAACAGCGGCAGGATCGCGTTGCGGCCGATGTAGCGGGCCCGGGTGACCGGGGCGATGCCACGCAGCTCGGAGGCCAGGATGAAGTCGTCGCCCAGCACGGAGACCACCGAGGACTTCATCGCCAGCAGCCAGCCTCCGTAGCTGAGCAGTGCGTAGGCGCACACCGGCAGCACCGCGTGCTGGGCCACCGAGCCGATGTAGGGCAGGTTCCAGCCCGGGTCGTATTGGATGTCGCTGGTTCCGGCATCGGGCAGCAGGTTCCACTCGGTGTGGAACACCACCAACAGCAGCAGGGCCAGGACGAAGGCGGGGATGCCGGCGACCAGCGAGCCGGTGACGGTCAGCAGACCGCCCCAGCGGCTGGACCGCTTGACGGCGGCGAAGATGCCGCCGATCACCCCGAACAGGAAGCTGACCAGCAGCCCGGTCAGCACCGGGATCACGGTCCACGGCAGCGCCGACCAGATCAGGTGGCTGACCGGGACCCCGGAGTAGGTGATCGACTGCCCCAGGTCGCCGTGCGCGAGCTTGGCGAGGTAGCCGCCGTACTGCGAGAGCAGCGAGGCGTGGGAGGTGAAGCCGTAGATCGCCTGCACCTTGGCCGACGCCTGGTCCGAACTCATTCCCATCATGATGTATTGCTCGTACTGCACATCACCGGGCTTGCCGGGCAGCGCGTGCACGAGGAAGAACGTGAACGTCACCACGACCCAGACCATCACCAGTCCGGTCAGGAGCTTGCCGGCCAGCCGGCGGGCGAATCCCGTCATCTTCCTCCCCTCCCTCTTGAGCTTCCTGTCATCGTCCTGGCCCTGTGTTCTCTGTTGTTCCCAGGGCTCTTACTTGCCCTGCACGTATCCCTGCATCATCCACACGCCGGGCGGGTTGGCCAGCAGGTCGTCCTGCCCGGTCTTGGGGAAGTTGGTGAACCGCTTGTCCAGGTTGAACATCACGTGGGTGTAGTTCCAGATCTGGATCATCGGCAGCTCCTGGTTGGTGGCCGCGGCGAGCTGGGCGATGATCGGCTGCTGGTCGGACACCGGCGTCGTGGACAGCTGCGCGGTGAGCTGGCCGGGGTCGATGCTCTGGCCGTTGACCGTGTAGGACGCCGGGGTGTGCTCCCAGTTGGTGGGCGCCGCGTCGTTGTGCGCGGCCTGGCCTCCTGAGACGCTGTAGCCGTCGGCGGAGCCGTAGATGCGGGCGTAGGCCTTGTCGGTCTGCGGGCCCAGGGCCACCAGCCACCAGCCGACCGCGTACTTACCGGCCGCCATCTCCTTCTGGTAGGTGGCGAAGTCGGCGGTGATCGCCGCGGTGGTCGGGATGCCGAAGGCGGTCAGCTCGTTGGCCACGATCGTGGAGGCCGCGATCCAGTCCGAGAAGCCGTTCACGGTCTGCAGAGTGATCGTCCACGGCGCGCCGCCGGGCAGGTGCCACTTGCCGGAGGAGTCCTTGGTGAAGCCGGCGCCCTGCAGCAGGGACGCGGCCTTGGCCGGGTCCGGCTTGTAGGGGTTCAGCGCCGCCTTCTGGTCCGAGGACAGGATCGTGTCGGACTGCGAGCCCACCAGGCCGGTGGTGGTCGGGGCGGCGATGCCGCCGACCGGCTCGCCGACCTTGGTGACCGCGTCGCGGTCGATGACGTAGGCCAGCGCCTGGCGGACCGGGGTCAGGTTGTACGGCGCCTGCTTCTCGTTGAACGCGATCGAGGCGCTGACGTAGCTCGGGGCGTCGACGCGGGTGTAGCCGGCGGACAGCACCTGGTTCAAGATGTTGGTGGGCATCGAGGTGTACGGGGCGAAGTCCAGCTCGCCGCCGTTCATGTAGCCCCAGATCTGCTGGTTGCCGGAGTAGCTGCGCAGGATGACCTGCTTCGGCGAGATCTTGCTCGCGGCGTAGAAGTACTGGTTGCGGTCCAGCAGCGCCTCGCCGGGGTTGACCCGGGTCTCCACGAACGGGCCGGCCGAGACGTCCTTGGCCGGGGCGAAGGCGGCGATGGTCTTGCCCTCGGCGGCCAGCTTGGTGGCCGCTGCGCTCGCGGCGGACTGGTCGGAGCCCTGCACGGCGGCGATCTGGGACCAGACGTCGGCCGGGAGCTGGCTGCCGTAGACCGAGTTGGCCACGATCGTCGAGGTGAGCACCAGGCGCTGGAAGTACAGGTTCTTCACGCCGGGCTGCTGGTCGATCTCGATCTTGCCGCCGCCCAGGTCCTTGACGTCGGAGACCTCGAAGTTGCTGCCCGCGACGACGGTGCCGCCGGCGCTGGCCACGGGGCCGGCCGTGCCCTGGGTGTAGGCGATGGCCAGCGAGGTCTTGATGTCGGCGACGGTGACCGGGGTGCCGTCGGACCACTTGGCGTTCGGCTGCAGCTGGATGGTCAGACCGGAGTCCGAGGAGGTCCAGCTCGCGGCCAGGCCCGGGAGCAGGGCGTTGGGGTCGGACGGGTCGTTCTTGGTGAAGCCCAGCTCCATCTGGTTGTAGCCCAGGAACATGTTGGGCGCGGCGTTGAAGGGGTTCATCGGCGCGCCGGCGGTGATCTTGTTGTTGGCGTCGATGCTGGTGAAGACGCCGCCGGTGCCACCACCGCCGCCACCGTTGGATTTCTTCGCCGAGGAGCTGGAGCACGCCGACAGGGCGGTGGCCGCTATCGCCGCGACGGCGATGGCCGCGACCAGTGGTTTGGGTCGGGACATGGTCCTGACATCTCCGTTCGGTTCGGTGGGACGGGCTGGTTGGTGAGTATCTGTCTGGCATCGCGCGCTGGCGAGCAGCGCGCTTGAGAGTTCGTGCGTGGTCCGCATGGCGGATCCGGCCGAGCCGGGCACGGTCGAGCCGCCGCAGTGTGTGGAACCGTAGGACGCGGCGAGGACCTACGTCAATGAGTTGCGCGGATCGCGTTCATTCCGTAACTTGCCAACGGCACGCCCCGCACCGCACCACGCCGCCCCACGCCGCACCATGACGACCACGCAGGCCGCCCCCGAGAGGAAACGCCACGCATGAGCCCCTTGACCCCGCCGACCGCAGAGCGCGTGGCCGCGCCGACCGAGGAGCGCAACCCGGCGACCGCGGACATCGACGCCGTGCCGACGGTCGAGGTGCTCAGGCTGCTCAACGCCGAGGACGCCCGGGTCCCGGCGGCGGTCGCCGCGGTGCTCCCGGCGCTGGCCGAGGTGGTGGAGGAGACCGTGCGCCGGCTGCGGGCCGGCGGCCGCGTGCACTACTTCGGCGCCGGCACGTCGGGCCGCGTGGCCGTGATGGACGCCGCCGAACTGATCCCCACCTTCGGCCTGCCCCCGGGCGTGGTCGTCGCGCACATCGCCGGCGGCATCAAGGCCCTCACCATCCCGGTGGAGGGCGCCGAGGACTCCGCCGAGGGCGGCGCGGCCGATGCCGCGGAGGTCACCGCCGCAGACGTCGTGGTCGGCCTGACCGCCAGCGGCCGCGCCCCCTACGTCGCCGGCGCCCTGCGCGCCGCCCGCAAGGCAGGCGCCTTCACCGCCCTGGTCTCGGCCAACCCCGACGCGGCCCTGGCCGGCGAGGCGGACGTGCACCTGGGCCCCGACACCGGCCCGGAGGCGATCGCCGGCTCCACGCGCCTGAAGGCGGCCACCGCCCAGAAGCTGATCCTCAACGGCTTCTCCACCGCCGCGATGATCGCCCTGGGCCACACCTACACGAACCTGATGGTCGACCTCGCCCCGACGAACACCAAGCTGCGCGGCCGCGTCCTGACGATCCTGACCGAGGCCACGGGCCTTGCCGAGCAGGAGTGCGCGACCGCGCTGGCCGAGTGTGACGGCGAGCTGAAGACGGCGCTGATCTGCCTGCTCGGCGCGGTGCCGCCGGCCGAGGCGCGCCGCGCGCTGGCCGCCGCCGGCGGGCAGGTGCGGGCGGCGCTGGCGGCCTCCGCGCGGACCTGAGCCCCGCGCGGAGGTCGCTCACAGACGCGGGTCACCAGCCGCCGAGCAAGAGGTGCGCCGCTCAGCGGCTGGTGACTCGCACGTAGTACCCGTCCGGATCGAACACGCGGAAATCCAGCAGCCCCCACGGCCGCTCGGTCAGCCCGTCGGCGATCGGCCAGCCGCTGTCGACGGCCCGCTGATACGCCGCCCGGACATCAGCGACCTCCAGCACGATCTCGGTGCCGGTCGGCACGCTCCGCGCCGCACGATCCACCTCGGTCCAGGCCCGCACCGCGCCGATCCGCACGGTCCCCAGCGCCACGGCGGCGTAAGGGCTCTGGCTCGTACGGCGGTCGTCGGCGATCGAGAAGCCCAGGACTCGGGTGTAGAAATCCACGAACACGTCGAGGTCCGCCACGAACACCTCGATCCGCATCGCGGCGTCGGCGTCGGGGTCGGAGTCGGAGTCGGCAACAGCAATGGGGGCGGCGCCCTCTCGGAACTCCCGGGCCAGCACCCCCATCCGCACGAAGTCCTGCCACCGCCCGCCCTGGAAGAACGCCTCGCGCAGCCGCCCCTCCTCGACGAAGCCGGCCTTGCGGTACGCCGCGATCGCCGCCGGGTTGTCCCCGTTCACGGTCAGCTCGATGCGGTGCAGCCCCAGGCCGGTGAAGCCGTAGCCGATGATCGTGCGCACCGCGTCGGTGCCCAGTCCGCGGCCCTGATAGGGCGCGCCGATCATCACGTTCAGCGTCGCGCAGCGGTCCTTGACCGTGGCCCCGTACAGCGCGATGTGGCCGATCAGCTCGCCGGTGGCCAGCTCCACCACCGCCAGGCCCGCGTCGCTGCCCTGGTTGCTGCTCCAGAGCCGGAAGGTCTCCGCGACCTGCTCGGCCGGCCTGGCCACCAGCTTCCCGCCGGCCATGGTGACCAGGGTCCGCGGGTCCGACCACCAGGCCACGAACGATTCCAGGTCGGCATCGCGCACCAGCCGCAGCCCGACCAGCTCTCCGGTCAGCGTGTAGTCCATCCCTGTCACCCCTACCGTCCCCGTGCTCCCTGGACCGCGCTGCGCGTCCGTTCCAGCGCGCGCGTGGTCCGGCTGAAGTTGCGCTGCGCCACACCGACGAACAGGCAGTCGACCACCGTCAGCGCGGCGATGCGGCTGGCCATGGCGCCGGAGCGGAACGTGGTCTCGCGCACCGCGGTGGTCAGGACCAGGTCGGCGACGTCGGTGATGGGCGAGCGCGGGAAGTTGGTGATGGCGATGGTGCGGGCGCCGTTGTCGTGCGCCTCGGCCAGGGCCGTGACGGTCGCCGGGGTGGCGCCGGTGTGCGAGACGCCGATCGCGACGTCGCCCCGGCCCAGCAGCGCCGCCGAGGTCAGCGCGGCCTCGGCGTCCGGCCAGGCGAAGGCCCGGTGCCCGATGCGGTGCAGCTTCTGGTGCAGGTCCAGGGCGATCAGGGCGCTGGCCCCGATGCCGTAGACGTCCACCGCGCCGGCCGACACCACGGCGTCCACGGCCCGCTCCAGCACCTGCAGGTCCACCTGCGCGACGGTGTCCTCCACGGCGCGCGCGTCGGCGTAGCCGAGCTTGGTCACCACGTCGGCCAGCGAGTCGCCCGGGCCGATGTCGCCGCCGGCGGTGTGCGCGGACGCGGCGGCGTCCTCGATGCCGGCCGCGGCGGCCAGCCCGATCCGCAGCTCCGGGTAGCCCTTGAGGCCCACCGCGCGGCAGAAGCGGATGACCGTGGTCTCGGAGGTGTCGCAGTCCGCGGCCAGCTCGCTGATCGTCTTGGCGGCCACCCCGGCCGGATCGGCGATCGCCGCCTCGGCGACCCGCCGCTCCGAGGGCGGCAGCGTCGGCAGCAAGGCCCTGATCCGCACCAGCACGGTCGGCGGCGGCCCGGCTTCGTTGCCCAGCACCGCTCCCCCGGCCGCGCCCGCCGCCGCCCCGTTGCCGCCATTGCCGCCGTTGCTGCCATTGCCGCCGGAGCCCGATCCGCGCGCGCCGCGGGAGGGCCGATTCGCGCCACTGCTCATGCTGTGATCCTAAAGCCAGGACCGGCGTTGTCGTCACCGGTGTTGAGACTGCCGCCGGAGCCGCTTTCGCGCACGTCACCGGGCTGTGCAACGGCCTTTGGCCGCGCGGCGGCGTCCGGCTGTGCGGCGTCCGGCGGGACCGCGACGCCGAACTCGGCGGCGACCGCGGCGTGCAGCGAGCGCCGCAGCTGCCGCGCGCGGTTGTCGCGGCCGAACAGCACCGCGTTGGTCAGCAGCACGCACCAGATCCCGGTCGCCGGGTCGAAGGCCAGGCTGGTGCCGGTGAACCCGGTGTGCCCGGCGCCGGTGGCCGGCCACTGGTCGGACATGAAGTCGTAGGAGTCCCCGCGCAGCGTCCAGCCCAGGCCGCGCCGGCCGTCCAGACCGTCGGTCTGGCAGCGCAGCGCCTCGGCGCGGACCGCCGGGGTGAGGATCGGGCTGTCCTGGGCCAGCCAGCCGGCGCGCAGGTAGGCGGCCAGGTCGGTGGCGGTGCCGAACAGGCCGGCCTGGCCGGCGACGCCGCCGAGGCTCTCGGCGTTCTCGTCGTGCACGACGCCGGACTTCGGGTCCTGACGCTCCGGATCGTCGAACCAGTTCGCCTCGGTGGGAGCGGCTTTCCCCGGTGGCAGGGAGGTCGGCAGGAATCCGGTGGCGGCCATGCCCAGGGGTTCGGCGACCAGCTCGCCGAACGCCTCCTGCAACGGCTTGCCGGTCACGTCGGCCACGATCCGCCCCAGCATGATGAAGCCCGGGTCGGAGTACTTCACGACGGTCCCGACCGGCGCCTGCAACGGCTCGGCGAGCACCGCGGCGAACCGCTCCTCGGCGGTCACGGGCAGCCGCCAGACCTCCAGGATCGCGGGCAGCCCGGAGGAGTGGGCCAGCAGATGCCGGATGGTCACCTGCTCCTTGGCGCGATCCCCGCCGAAGCCCGGCAGGTACTTCACCACCGGGTCGTCCAGCCCGATCTCCCCGGCGTCGGCCAGCCGCAGCACGCACGGCAGCGTGGCCGTGACCTTCGTCAGCGAGGCCAGGTCGTAGCGGGTGTCCGGGCCGACGCCGGCACCGAACGCGGCGACGTCCACCGGGCCGTCGGTCCCGCGGCCGTAGGCGAGCACCGCGCTGGGGACGACTCCGGCCGCCACGGCGTCGGCGACGAGCCCTCGGGGATCTGGTAGATTTCCACCGTCAATCATGCCTGAAGACGTTAGCAAATGACGAAGAGGGCCGCGATGCGTTCCGCAACTCCCGAAGACCTCCCGACCCTGCGCGAGCTGGCTTCAGCCGGCCTGATCCACGATCCCGACGCCGGCGCGGTCGTGGACCTGCTGTGGTCCTCGGCCGCCGAGGGATGCCGGATCGTCCTGGAGCATCCCGGCGACGGCAGCGGCGACAGCAGCGGCGACGGCGATACCGCCGCGGGGACCCGCGTGATCGGCTTCGCTCTGGGATCGCTGCGCCCGGCCCACGACGACATCCCCGCCACCGGCCACGTCAACCTGCTCGTCGTCGGCCCGCAGGACCGCGAACGCGGCCACGGCCGGGCCCTGCTGGCCGAACTGGAGCGCCGCCTGGCCGCCGCCGGCGCGACCCGCCTGCGCATCCGCGGCAACCCGCCGTACTTCGCCTGGCCCGGCATCGACGTCCGCTACACCCCGGCGGCGTGCCTGGCCACGGCCGCCGGCTACGAGCGCCTGCTGGACTGCAACAACATGCTGGTCGACCTGGCCGTGGCCGACCTGGACACCGAGCACGACGAGCGCCGCCTGGCGCAGGCCGGCATCGACATCGAGGTGCGGCGCGCGCGGCCCGAAGACGAGAAGGCGCTGTGCGCCTGGCTCGACGAGGAGTTCGGCGGCACCTGGGGCCAGGAGGCGGCGATGGCGCTGCGCGACGACCCGCCGAGGCTGCACGTGGCCGTCCGCGAGGGCGCCTTCCTGGGCTTCGCCGGGCACGGGATCCAGCGCGTGGCCATGTTCGGCCCGATGGGCACCGACGAGGCGGCCCGCGGCCTGGGCATCGGCGCCGTCCTGCTGCGCCGCTGCCTGGCCGACCAGCGCGACGCCGGGATCGCGGTCGCCGAGATCGGCTGGGTCGGGCCGGTGCGGTTCTACTCCAAGACGGTCGGGGCGACGCTCGGCCGGGTCTTTTGGGCCTTTGAGAAAACGCTTGAGAAAACTCTTGAGAAATCGGTGGCTTCTGAGAAGTCGGCCTCGGCATGAGCGCCACCACTGTCTCCGGGCTCGAGCAGGTCATCGTGGCCGGTACCCCGTTCGCCGGCCGGCGCGTCGGGCTGCTGACCCACCCGGCGGCGATCACCTCCGACGGCCGGCATGCGGCGCACGCGCTGCTGGAGGCGGGCTGCGACCTGCGTGCGCTGTTCGGCCCCGAGCACGGCGTGCTCGGTACCGCGCAGGCCGGGGAATCCGAGGCGTCGGCAACGGATTCCAGCACCGGCCTGCCGGTCCACGACACCTACGACCACAGCGTCGGCCACCTCACCGGCATGCTCGCCGAGTCCCGGATCGACGTGCTGGTCGTGGATCTGCAGAACTCCGGAGCCCGCTTCTTCACCTACGAGTCCAGCCTGTACGACGCGATGGCCGCCGCGGCGCCGATCGACGTGCCGGTGTGCGTGCTGGACCGGCCCAATCCGCTCGGCGGACGCCTGGTCGCGGGACCAGTACTGGAAAAGGAATACTCTTCGTTCGTCGGACGGGCCGCCATCCCGGTGCGGCACGGCCTGACGATGGGCGAGCTCGGCCGGCTGTTCGCCGCCGAGCTGGGTGTCGAGGCCCCGGAGGTAGTACGGCTGGGCGGTTGGGACCCCGCGAAGCTGTTCCCGGCCACGGGGCTGCCGTGGGTGCCGCCCTCGCCGAACCTGCCGACGCCCATCAGCGCCCTGATCTACCCCGGGACCTGCTTCCTGGAGGGGACGAACGTCTCGGTCGGCCGCGGCACCACCACGCCGTTCGAGCTCATCGGCGCACCCTGGCTGGACCGCACGTTCGCCGAGCGGCTGCGGGATGCGGCGCCGGCCGGGATCGCGGTGCGGGAGGCGTATGCGACCCCTGCGTTCGACCGGTACGCCGGTCAGCAGATCTGCGGCGCGCAGCTGCACGTCACCGATCCCGGCGCCGTCGATCCCCTGGCGGTGGGCGTCACGGTGCTGTGCGCGCTGCGCGACGGCTGGCTGGGCCGCTTGAGGTTCCGCGACAAGCACTTCGACCTGCTGGCCGGATCCGACGAGCTGCGCACGGCCCTGGGCAAGGGCGCCAGCGCCGAGGAGATCTTGGCGCAGTGGCGGGAGCCGGCCCGCCGGTTCGCCGAGGTGGAGCGGGAACCGTATCTGTTGTATCCGCGCGAGGGAGAGTGCTGATGTCCGAGCTCGACGTGTTGATCGCCCGCGTACTGCAGCCGGGCTTCGCGGGAACCTCGGTGCCGGACTGGGTACGGCGGCGGCTGGACGGCGGGCTCGGATCGGTCATCGTGTTCGCGGCGAACATCGAGTCGCCGACGCAGCTGCGGGCCCTGACCGACGAGGTGCGCGCAGCGAATCCGGACGCGTTCGTGGCTGTCGACGAGGAAGCCGGGGACATCACGCGGCTGGAGTTCGCCACCGGCTCCTCCTCTCCCGGGAACCTGGCCCTGGGGGCGATCGACGACGTGGCGGCGACCGAGGCGATGTCCCGCTCGGTCGGCACGCTGGTGCGCGAGGCGGGAATCGACCTGAACTACGCACCGGTCGCCGACGTGAACACCGAGCCTCGCAACCCGGTGATCGGCGCGCGCTCCTTCGGCTCGGACCCCGCGCTGGTCTCGCGGCACGTCGCCGCGGCGGTGCGTGGACTGCACGCGGCGGGGGTCGCGGCGTGCGCGAAACACTTCCCCGGCCACGGCGACACGGTCGTGGACTCGCACTACGGACTGCCGACGGTGACCGCGACGCTGGAGCAGCTGCGGCGGGACACGCTGCCGCCGTTCAGCGCGGCCGTGGAGGCCGGGGCGCGGGCGGTGATGGTCGCGCACCTGCTGATGCCGGAGTTCGACGCCGAGCACCCGGCCTCGGTGAGCCCGGCGGTGGTCGGCGGACTGCTGCGGGGCGAGCTCGGGTTCGACGGCCTCGCGGTCACCGACGGGATCGGGATGGCCGCGGTGCGGGAGCGGTACGGGCTCGCCGGGGCGGCGGTGCGCGCGCTGGTCGCGGGGATGGATCTGGTGTGTGTCGACAGCAACTCGACCGATGACGACCTCGCTGCGGTGACCGAGGCGATCGTCGCGGCGTTGCGGGACGGGACGCTGCCCGAGGCGCGGTTGGTGGAGGCTGCTGAGAAGGTGGCGGCTTTCGCTGGTTGGCGGCGGGAGGTGCGGGAGGCTTTCCCCAAAGAAGAAGGTGTACTTCCGCCTTTCGACGCGGGTTCGGCAGCGGCCCGTCGCGCGGTCAGGGTCTTGCGCGCGGAGGACGGCGCGTTGCCGCTGAAGGCCGCCCCGCACGTGATCGAGGTCGAACTCCCCCGCAGCCTCGCCACTCCCCTGGCCGACCTCCTGCCGGGCACGACCAGCTCCAAGCTCGCCGACACCGCCGAGGCTGCTGATCTCCCCGCCGACCGCCCGCTCGTCATCGTCGTACGAGGTATCCAGCGCTCCCCCGAAGACCTGGAGCGCGTAAGCCGCCTCATCCAGGAGCGCCCCGATACGATCGTGGTCGACCTCGGCGTCGCGCACACCGACCCCGGCGGCGCGGCCTGGGTGGCCGGCTACGGCATCTCGCGGGTCTGCGTGCAGGCCACGGCCGAGGTCCTCGCCGGCAGGCAGCGCCCGACTGGAGGGACCCGAGCATGACGGACAAAGCCCCATGACGAACACAGACCTGGATAACCAGACCTCGTACTGGGACGCCGTCTCGGCCACGAAGCGCTTCACCCACCCGCTGCACGCCAAGTGGACCGACCCCCTCAGCCGAGACGCCGCCGTCCTGGACTACGGCTGCGGATACGGCCGGACCATGGCGGAGCTGGCGCAGCACCGGTTCACCGACCTGACCGGCGTCGACAGCTCGGCGGGGATGATCGAGCAGGCCCGCGAGCAGCAGCCCGCGATGCGCTTCGAAGTCCTCGACGCCCCGCCGGCACTGCCGTTCGCCGACGCGAGCTACGACCTGGTGGTGCTGTTCGCGGTGCTGACCTGCATCCCCGGCGACGACGCACAGCGCCGCCTGATCGGCGAGCTGGAGCGGGTCCTCAAGCCCGGCGGAACGCTGTATGTCAGCGATCTGCTGCTGGGCGAGGACCCGCGCAGCGTCGAGCGCTACGAACGATTCGCCGCCACGCACGGCACGTACGGAATCTTCGAAACCAGCGACGGCGCGGTCTGCCGACACCACCACGCCGACCACTTCCCGCGCCTGCTGGCCGGCCTCGACGTCCAGGACACCCGCCGGATCCCCGTGGCCACGATGAACGGGAACGAGGCCGCGGGGATCCAGGTGCTGGCGCGCAAGGCTGCTCAGTCAGGTGCCGGACCGGAAGCTAAAGGATGATCGGCGCCGTCTCAACGATGACGTGCCCCCGTTTCCCGTCCTCCCAGCCGAAGTCGGCGACGTCGTGGGTGCCGTCGTCGGCATCGACGACCTCGATCCAGAAGCCGTTGTTGCCGCTGTAGAGCTGGCCACCGTTGACGCCGGTGGCCAGCGTGAGGATGGCATCCTCGACGAACTGGGTGCCGTCGGGCGGCTGCAGGGTGACCCGGAGGCCGTGCATGCGCATGTCTCGATCGTGCGGGTAGCAGGGGTGCGCCGGGAATCAGGTTCGGCCGTTCAGGCGACAGACGTATATGCGGCGTCCGCCGTGTTCGCCGTGTTGGCCCGAGGTCTAAGCGCTCCGCCCCGAAACCGCGAGCGCCTTCTCCAACGTCGTGGCGTCCTGGCCGATCGCCACCTCGGCGGCGAACCCGTCGTACTGCCGGTACATCTCCGCCGATGCCTCGACGGCCTTGGCGACGGTCGCGGCGATCTCGTCCGAGATCTCGTACGGCTGCCCGGTCGCGGTCGCCAGGTCCCAGCCGTGCAGGACCATCTCCATCAGGATCATCTCCGCGACCTGCGGCGCGGGCGTCTTGCCGCCGCCGGTGTCGATCTCGCTCTCCCACACCTCGGCCGGGGCCCAGGCGGCCAGGGCGCGGTCGAGCTGCGCTCGGTATGCCTCCGCATAGCCGGGCTCGGAGGCGAAGTCGCGCTCGGTCAGGTCGGGGCCGACCTGCTCGCTGCGGGCGCGTCGCTCGAAGGAGTACGCGGTCCAGAGGATCAGGTGGTTCAGGAGTTCCTTGACGTCCCACTCCGCGCACGGGGTCTTATCGGTGAACCGGCCGGCATCGGTGCCCGCGACGACGCGCGCGGCCTGGTCGGCGGCCTCGGTCAACTGCTCGTGAATGGTGCTCATGCCTTGACGCTACGGTCCGGCGTGCCGTGCGTCTTGAAGAAACGCGTCAGTGGCCGCCGCTACTCTGGCCTCATGCCAGATCCCCAGGTCAAGCCGGTGCAGGACGACAGCCGCGGCATCGTGAACCCGGCCGCGGCCGGTACCGTCTTCCGCCTGGACCGCTTCCCGCCGACCGGGGCGGCGGGGCGGTTCATCGACCGCTACTGGCTCTCGACGTGGCGCCTGCCGCCGGGGGTGCGCCACGAGCAGCAGGTGCTGGTCCATCCGGTGGTCAACGTGGTGTTCGAGGCGCACGGCGCGGTGGTGTCCGGCGTGGACACGGGACGGTTCGCGGTCACGCTGGAGGGCCGGGGGCGCGCGCTGGGCATCATGTTCCGCCCGGCGGCCTTCGCCCCGTTCTCCGACGGGCCGCTGAGCGCCCTCACCGACCAGACCGTCCCGCTGGCGCAGGTCCCGGCGCTGGCCGACCTCGAGGCGACGCTGGTGCCGCTGGTCGGCGACCTGGACGTGCCCGGCGAGCAGCTCGCCGCCACCGCCGACGCCGCGATCGCCGCCCGCGTCCCGGCCGAGCGGCAGGACTGCGAGACCACCACCGAGTGGGCCGAGCTGGCAGTCGGGGACCGGGAGCTGACCCGCGTGGAGGACCTGGCGCGCGCCGCGGGCGTCGGCATCCGCACGCTGCAGCGCGCGTTCACCGAGCACGTGGGCATCGGCCCGAAGTGGTTCCTGCGCCGCTACCGCTTGTACGAGGCCGGCGAGCGGATCGCGCACGACGAGCACGTCGACTGGTCGGTGCTGGCCGCCGATCTGGGCTACGCCGACCAGGCACACCTGACGCGCGACTTCACCGCCGCCTTCGGGCTGCCGCCGGCGCAGTACGCGGCGACGGCCCGGGATGGCAGGCGGTGAAACCGGAGTCTGGAATCTACGATCTGACCATGACTTCGCACGACCCTGTCACCAAAGACCTGCTCGAGACCTTCGAAGTGGTGCGCTCCAGGACGTTCGCGCGCCTGGAGGGACTCACGGACGCCGAATACCAGTGGCAGCCCGCCGCCGACTGCGTGACCGTGCGCCCCACCGAGGAGGGCGTCTTCCGCGCCGACTCGCGGCCGCCGGGCTCCGGGCCGTCCGACGCGCCGGAGCCGGTGTCCACGATCGCCTGGCGCATGTGGCACATCGGCGCGTTCTGCCTGCGCGGCTACGTGATCAACTTCTTCGAGCACGTACCGGACTTCGGCGACCGCTACGAGTGGCCGGGCATTGCGAACCTCGGCGTCCTGGCGATGGAGGAGGACTGGGCGCGCTTCGTCTCGCGCATCGAGGCCCTGGGCGATGAGCGGCTGCTGGCCCCGATGGGAAAGATCGCCGAGCCGACGGGCATGGCCGACGCCAGCTATCTGGCGCTGGCCCTGCACGCGCTGGACGAGGTCGCGCACCACGGCGGCGAGATCGGACTGATGCGGGACCTGTATCTGCGCCAGGGCGGCTGAGCTCGGCGGGGCGGCGGCGCTCGCCGACCTCGCCGACCTCGGCGGCCTCGGCGGCCTCGCCAACCTCGCCGACCGCCCCGGTTCGGCGGACCGGCCGCCCCGGTCCGCTACCGTCTGACCATGGAGATCTGGATCAACCCCCGCTGCTCGAAGTGCCGCATCGCCCAGGAGACCCTGGACGCCGCCGGCGCCGAGTACACCGTCCGCCGCTACCTCGACGACCCGCCGACCGCCGACGAGCTGCGCGACATCCTGGAGCGCCTCGGCCTGGAGCCGTGGGACATCGTGCGCGACGGCGAGCAGGTCGCCAAGGACCTCGGCGTGAAGCAGTGGGGCCGCGACAGCGACGCCGACCGCGAGCGCTGGATCGCGGCGATGGCCGAGCACCCGATCCTGATCCAGCGCCCGATCATCACCGCCGACGACGGCCATGCGGTGGTGGGCCGGTCCGATGAGGCTGTGCGGTCGGTGCTGCCGGGGGCTTAGAGGCTTGGCCTTCGGGTACGTCCGGTACAGGTGAGCTCCCACCGTGCGGTGCGACAACAGCAGCCGGCTGCCGATCTGCTTGTTGCTCAGGCCGGTCGCGGCCAGTTGGGCGATCTCCAGCTCCTGCGGCGTCAGCGCCTCGTTCGTGCCGAAGTCGCGGCGGATCCGGGGCGCCCCGATGGCACGCGGTTCGGCCGATGCCCGGGTCGCCCAGGAAGCGGCGCCGAGGCGATGGAAGGCCTCCAAGGCCTGCTCCAGGTGGCCGCGGGCGCGGGCGGCTTCGCGGGTGCGCCGTAGTCTTTCGCCGTACAGCAGGTGGATGCGGGCGGTCTCAAGCGGCCACGGGCCGGTGCCGGGTTCGGCCAGGGCCTGCTCGAACAGGACCTCTGCCTCGTCGTCCGGGGCGACCATCGCCGAGGCCGCCAGGACGAGCATGCGCAGGCGGGGTGAGATGCGGCCGACTCCGGCTTCCCGCAGTGCTCGGACGTGGCTCGCCGCCTCCCCCACGCGGCCGGTGCGGACGGCCGCCTCGACCAGATCCAGGGGCACCCATAACGCATAGCCCTGATACTTCTGCAGCCGGCCGGCCGGGCTGGTCTGCCACGCCTCGTGGAACGCGGTCTCGAAGTCGCCTTCGGCGATCGCCATCGACCCGGCCATGGCAGACGCGTTGTGGGACTACGCGTTGCCGTACCTGTCCGTCTGATCTGCGTCAGCGTCCTCAGCGTCCTCGGCGTCCTCGGCCACATCGGTCTGCACGCCGTGGCGCAGACCCAGCAGCGCGATCACGAACGCCAGGGCCATGATCCCGGCCATCGTGTAGAGCACCACCTCGATCGCGCTCGCGTAGTCGGCGCGCACGAAGTGCGGGATCGACGAGGACGAGCCGTTGCCGCTCTGGCTCGCCGACTGGGTGGCCAGGTGCGCGGCCTGGTCGGGTGGCACGCCCTGGCCGACGAAGGAGTCGGTCAGCTTGTCGCGCAGCACGGTCGTGAAGATCGTGCCGAGGATGGCGAAGCCGAGGCTGGAGCCGTAGTTGCGCAACGTCTGGGTGATGCCGGTGGCCTCGCCGTACTTGTGGCGCGACGCCCGGTTGAGCGCGTCGGTGTTGGACTGCCCGATCATCAGGCCCATGCCGGCGCCGGCCAGGATGATGCGCCAGACCAGGTCGCCCTCGTTCAGCGTCGTCACCTCGCTGGCCCACAGGTAGTAGCCGACGGCGGCGAGGGCGCAGCCGATCACGACCGGCCGCCTGGCCCCGGCCCGGTCCAGCATCGCCCCGCCGATCTGCGCGGCCACGACGAAGCCGATGAAGAAGTACAGCAGGTCGATGCTCGCCGACCCGGCGTTCTTGCCGAGCGAGGCCTCCGCGTAGACGCTGGCGAAGAAGAACGTCGGGATGAACGCGGCCATCACCACGGTCAGCAGGATGTTCTGCATCAGGAAGGTGTGGTTCCGGAACAAGTCCATGGACATCAGCGGCGAGGCGGTGCGGCGCTCCACCCGGACGAAGACCACGAGCAGCGCCGCGCCGAGCACCAGGCAGATCCAGATCCCGGGGCTGCGCCAGCCCCACACGCTCGCCTGTTGGAAGCCGAACACGCTCAGCCCGATGCCGCCGACGATCAGCGCGAGCCCACGGTAGTCCATCGGCGCGGGCCGGTGCTCGTCGGACGGCTTGGCGATCGCGGTCAGCACCAGCGCGACGATCGCGACCGGCACGTTCACCCAGAAGATGGCCCGCCAGGTCCACTCCGTGAGCCAGCCGCCGAGGATCGGGCCGATCGCGGTCAGGCCGCCGGCGGCGCCGAAGAACAACGCGAGCGCCCTACCGCGTTCGCGCATCGGGAAGGTGTCGACCACGATCGCCAGCGCGGCCGGGTACATCAGGGCGCCGCCGGCGCCCTGCAGCGCCCGGAACCCGATCAGCCAGGCCTGCGCGCCGCCGCCCTTGGGGGTGAGGCCGCACAGCGCGGACGCGCCGGCGAACAGCACCACGCCGAGCACCACCATCTTGCGGTGGCCGACCGTGTCCGCGAGCCGCCCGCCGAAGGCGAACAACGCGGCGAGCGCCAGCAGGTAGGAGTTGACCACCCACTGCAGGCCGGTGGTGGACAGCCCGAGCTCGGACTGGATCTTCGGCGCCGCGATCGAGACGATCGTCTGGTCGATGAAGGTCATCGCGACGGCACAGATCATCGCCGCGAGGATCAGCCGCGGTCTCGGCGCCGCCGCCGCGTCGGCCATGGACCAGCTCCCTTCCCGCCGAACGCGGCGACCGGCTTCCAGCATGTGGCGGGCCGTGCCGGGCCGCACCCAGGCTGATCCGAACCGGCGACGGGTTGTCGGGCGGATCGGGCGGACCGCCGCTGATCATGTCGTGCGGATCGCACGGGACGTGATCGCGGGCGTCTCAGGAGGTCAGGACACCCACGGCGCAGTCCGGTTGACCGAGTCCCAGAACTGGCAGTCGTGCTGCGTCGCGATCGAGCTTGCCGGGACGAGCGTGCTGTCCCCGCCCGCTTGCAGCGACATGACCGGGTTGCCGGGTACCGAGAACAGATCCCAGGGCGGCGTGCCGGGCACGGTCGGCACCCCAGTGCGCGCGAACCCGGTCCACTCGGACAGGACCTGTTCCTGAAGCGCGAGTTGGTTCGGATCCAGCGTCCCGGGCACGTCGTGGGCGAGCCGGTTGACGGCGCTGTGGTTGGCGCCGAGCGGCAGCGTCTGTCCTGGCGAATCCGCGTCGTCGTCCTCGTAGGCGTAGACCGGCACGGCTCTGGCCAGTTGCGCATAGCTTTCCAGGGACGGGCACACACTGAAAGCGTCGGCCATCACCGTTCGGTAGGCGATGAACGGGGATGGGGACGGGTAGTGCTGCACCGGATAGAGCCGCAGCACGGTGGAGGCCGACGGGCCGAACTGCTGACGCACCAGTTGCTCGTACTGCGCGGTCGTGTCGGCGACGACCGGGTGGCCGGGGGTGTTCGTGTAGACGCCGCCGTTGAACTCGTCGCGGCCGACCCCGATCATCACCTTGACCCGGTTGACCCGGCCGAGGGCGAACGCCTGGCTCGCCGACATCGGCAGCGTCGTGCCGTTGACGATCGGCCCGATCGCCCCGCCGCCGGTCGGATCGAGGCCCTGGCCGCCGTTCTCGACCAGGGTGTCGGCCGGCAGCGCCCGCAGGCACGCGGCGACGTCGGGGGCGTTGGGGACGTCGGGGGCACCAGGGGCGCCTCCGCAGCCGACCTTGGCCGCGAACTGCGCGCCGAGGCGCTGCCCCTGGGCCTCGTCCGGCAGCGCCGACTTGCAGTCCGCGGGCCACCAGATGGTGTTCACGGCGAAGTTGTAGTACCCGCTGATGCTGATGCCCCGTTGGAACAAGCCGTTCGCGGTCGGCGAGGCGATCTGGTCGCAGACGCTGGCCCCGCCCGCCGACTCGCCGAAGATCGTCACATTCCCCGGGTCACCGCCGAACCCCGCGATGTTGTCCTTGACCCAGCGCAGCGCCGCCTGCTGGTCCTGAAGCCCGAAGTCGCCGCTGTGCGGGCCCAACGCCTGGTCGGCCAGGAACCCCATGACCCCCAGCCGATACCCGGCATACACATAGATGGCCGGCCCGGCACCGACGAAGTTCGCCCCGTCATCATCACGGAATTCGCCGAGGAACCCGCCGCCGTGGATCTCGAACATCACCGGTAGCCGCTGCCCCGGCCGCGCACCCGCCGGCTCCTGGACTTCCAGGAACAGGCAGTTCTCACTCGTGCCGGGCTGCACCCCGCCCGGCGGATAGCTCGGCGCGAGACATCCCGGCCCACGCTGCGTGGCCTGATAGGTCGCCGTCCACGGATGTACCGGCTGCGGCGGCGTCCACCGCAGCTTCCCCAACGGAGGGGCCGCATACGGGATGTCAAGGTACGACGTCTGCCGCCCGGCGGTGACACCGCACACCGGACCGCTGCGTGTCGACACGAGGGTCCCCGCGGAACACGTCGGCGGCGAGGCCGACGGCTCGGCCCGACGCACAGCCGAATAGCCGAGACTGGGCACCACGGCCACCGCCGCCAATGCCACGGCGGCGACAACGCCGGCGACGTACCGTCGACGCCAAACAGTCCAAGCGCGCACGACGTGCTCCTCAGGACTCCAGGCCCGATCGTCACTGACGACACAGCGACCGTCGACAGTCTGTCACAGTCGATGCCTGATAAAGGGTCGACACGGGGCCACGCACGCCATGAACCGTACCGGTATCGCGCGGTACTCGTCGGTTTGACAGCGGGTCGAGCGACCGACCCTGACCTGCTGTCATAGCCATCGCCGTGGCGCGAACCCGGAGCGCTTCAGCTGGAATGGGCGGTCACCGGCAACGGCGACTACCTGTGCTGGCTGACCGCCGGCCGCCCCGACAGCTGGACGACCGTCGCCTGGAACCCCCGGGGCAGCTACTACGACGCCCACCCGGTCGGCGCGGTCGAGTTCCTGCACGGCTGGATCACCGGCCGCATCTCGACGACTGTGTTCGGGGATGCCGACGATCCAGACCCGTGGTTCGAGCCCTTCCGCGAGATCACCCAGGTCTCCATCAGATTGACCGAAGGCGACCTCCCGTATGAGGAGCGGCTGCGGATCCTCCACGCGGCCTTCGCACCCACCGCCGACCGCGGCGGCTACAACCGCGCTGGCCGCCGCCAGGACCATTTCGCGGCGACCGATCACGGCTGGCGATTCACCTCCGAGACGGCCTACGGCCACCAGCTCCGCGTCACGCTTCCGCGCGACGACGAGGATCGAGCCCGCCTCCTCGTGCTGGACGCCATCGATCGCATCGGCTGTCAGCCGACGAAGATGGTGGGAGGCGCTACGACCGACTGGGGAATCGGCTGAACGGCGTTGACGTCCGGTTCGGTCAGCCCGGCACACCGAACTCGGCGAAATACGGCATGCCGATCAAGACGCCGGCCACGACCTCACCAATGATCGTCGAACCGGCGGCGTCATTGTCGGCTGCCAGCGGCCCTGCGCTCGCGACAACCTCCTCGTCCGCTTCGTCCTCGTCCTCGTCGTCACCCTCGCCCTCGTCGTCGTCCGACTCCCGGCCGCGGACGTACTCTGCCGCCCAAGCGCTGGCCGTAATCCCATCAGCAGCGAAATGCACGTCCACCGTGACGGTGACCGCGCGACAGTTCGCAATGATGAACTCGAAGCCGTCTCGGTAGTGCACGGCCTCTGGCTGAGCCAGCCCCGCGCCCCACTGCGGTCCGATGGCCTCGTAAGACGTGATCGCACCCTTGGTCGCACGGTCGAGGTCTGTTACGTACTGCCGTATACGGAAATGCGCATCCCGAAGCGCAACAGCGAGAACGGTTGAATCGAGCACGGAGCGACGCTACAGCTCGCCTGTGACTGCTACGCGTCAGGGCGGCGCAATGTCCAGAATGGCGGGCGTCAGGCCCCCCGCCGCGCGACCGTCGTCCACCCCCGCGGCGGGGCGAGCAGCGCCCTGGCCAGCGGCTGCTTGCCGGTCAAGCGCACGGAACCGCGGTAGTCGCGCAGGATCGCCAGCGACAGCTCCTCCAGCGCGCGCGAGGCGAAGCCGTTGGCCGGGCACATCTGCTCGCCCTTGCTGAAGGGGAGGAACGCGGCGCGCTGGCCGGGGGTGGCATTCTGCCAGCGGTCGGGGTCGAACTCGTCGGGGGCGTCCCAGACCGCCGCGGAGCGGTGCAGGGCATGCAGATCGATCATGACGTGATCGCCGTGTCCGACGGGGCAGCCGGCGATCGTGTGCGGCCGTTCCACCTCGCGCGCCAGGCGCCAGGACGCCGGGTACAGCCGCAGTGTCTCCCGTATGAGCAGGCGTGCCTGGTCCTCGGTGAGGTCGGCGCTGTCCAGGCCGTTCTGGTAGGCCAGCAGGATCGCCCATTCCAGCGTGATCCCGGTGGATCCGATGGTCGCCAGGATCAGCCGTTGCAGGAGTTGGCCGCGTTCGGCGGGGCCGAGGTCGCCGTCCAGGCCGAGGACGACGTCGACGAGGTCGGCGGGTTCGCCGGTCGGCGCGGGCATCCCCCGGAGCATCTCAGCGAACTGAGCGCGCAACGCCATCTCGGTGCGGCGGGTACGCCACATCGGCCTGCCCACCACGGCGGAGGCGATGGTGGACGTGCGGACGTAGGTGTCGATGAGCTGCGTGAACTCGGCCGAGCGACCCGACGCGAGTACCGGGGCGAAGTGCGCCTGCACCGCACGCACTCCCCATCCCTGGTGCGCCAGCCGGCCCCGGCCGCCGCCGAGGTCGTCGATGAGCTCGTGCAGGTCGTAGTGCAGGTCGTAGTGCAGGTCGTAGTGCGGGGCGCAGGTCCGCTCGCCGGTTCGTCGGCCCAGGACGCCGAGGAGGCCCGCGGTGGCTTGCGCGTGCTGGTCCCGGGTGAGCCCCCGCTGCCCGATCCGGAGGATCGTCGCCTGCTTGACGTAGTTGTCCGCCGGCCCGAGCAGGACCTCGCGAGCGGCACCGGCGTCGGCGACCGCGAGCGTCCCGCCGGCCAGGCGGGCCATGCCGGCCTGGCTCGCGGCCGTCTCCTGACGCCAGCGTTGCATCTGCGGCCACAGGCCCCGTCGCTGCGCGGATAGCAGCATGCGTGGTCACCCACTCCTTCGCGACAAGGGCGGCGTGCCCGCCATGGCACGCCGCCCTCAGTTGTTCCGGTCTAGTTCGGGGTGGGGTACGTGTAGTGCCAGGCGAACTTGCGGGCACGGCGCTCGGCGCCACGCGCCCGCACCTTGGAGATGATTGCCGACATGTCAGGTTCCCTTCTTGTGAAGCGTTTCCGCTTATGGAGACCATAATGTGGCATGCTTTGAAATAGGCTGGAATTCCCTCTTCACGCCATCGACTGCCTGCGCAAACGGCGTTCAACCGTCGATTTCGTCGGTTGAACGCGAACGCACAGACCGTCCAGCGTCCGCCCACGTCGTACCGATGTACCGGATCACAGCCTCGACGTGGACACCGCAATGCGCCGGAAGCTCTTGGCACAGCTCAGCCAGCTCGCCGGCGGCCAGGAGTTGGGTCTGGAGGCGTCGCAGGACCTGGCGACCGCCCTCCGAGTAGCGCAGCGCGGGATCGCGCCGCAAGGCCTCCAACGCGGCGGCGGGATCGTGGGCCGCACCACGGTCTCCGGGGACCGGAGAAAGCCCGGCGAGCACCCTGCGACGCACGTCATGCGCCGTGCCGAGGGAGATCCCCGCCTCCCGCGCGATCGCCCGGACCGAGGTGTCGGGCTGCTCGGCCAGCAGCCGCGCCGCCGCCCGCCTGCCCTGCTCGGCGCTGACCGGCCGCGCACGTCCGTCGCCGCCGATCCGGACCCGCCCGGCCCGCGGCTCGCCGAGTGTCCGCCGTACCGCGGAGACGGTGTCCGCGGACAATCCCACGGCCCTGCCGATCTGGCGATCGGATCGCGTGGGGCTCGCGCGCAACATCCGTGCGGCGGCCGCACGGCGCTCGGTCAGGCTCGCCGTCCGGCCGAGCGCTCGCGCCGTGTCGTCGGTGCCGGTGTCGGTAAGCGCGTCGGCATGCTCCCCCACCTGAAGTCCCCCGTCTGCTCGAAACGAACTCGATCAAACCGGTCATCAGGATTTCAGCGCGCGCGGGACCTGTCGTTGGCGAGGCGTCTCCGTCTTCTTTACTCTGAGTCTCCTCCGTCGGGGGCAGCGGTCCGCCAGATCACCGATAGTCGTCCTCGTCGATCGCGACGACCCGCGCCTGCTCGACGGCGTCGGCCTCGTTCGCGACGTCGAGGTCGACGCGGGCCAGGACGTCGTCGCCCTGCGGGGCGAGATCCGTGTGCTGCTCTGCTGCGTCGGCCTCAGGCACCTCGGCGTCGAGCTCGACCGCGCCTGTGCCGTCTTCGTCGTAGGTGTCGGGATGCATCGGGTCGACCGGCATGGCAGCTCTCCCTCACTCCTCCTCGGCGTGCGGCAGCTTCGCCGAGATCAGGTCCATGACCGTGGAGTCGGCCAGGGTCGTGGTGTCGCCGATCGCCCGGTCCTCGGCGACGTCGCGGAGCAGGCGGCGCATGATCTTGCCGGAGCGGGTCTTGGGCAGCTCGGGGACCACGATGATCTGGCGCGGCTTGGCGATCGGGCCGATGGCCTTGCTGACGTGCTCGCGCAGCGTCTCGGCCAGTTCGGCGTGCTCCTCGTTGCCGCCGCGCAGGATGACGAAGGCGACGATGCGCTGGCCGGTGGTCTCGTCCTTGGCGCCGACCACGGCGGCCTCGGCCACGACCGGGTTGGAGACCAGTGCCGATTCGACCTCGGTGGTGGAGATGTTGTGGCCGGAGACGAGCATGATGTCGTCGACGCGGCCCAGCAGCCACAGGTCGCCGTCCTCGTCCTTCTTGGCCCCGTCGCCGGCGAAGTAGTAGCCCTGCTCGGCGAAGCGGGCCCAGTAGGTGTCGACGAAGCGCTGCGGGTCGCCCCAGATGCCGCGCAGCATCGAGGGCCAGGGCTTGTCCAGCACCAGGTACCCGCCGCCGCCGTTCGGGACCGGCGTGCCGCTCTTGTCCACGACGTTCGCCGAGATGCCCGGCAGCGGCCGCATCGCCGAGCCCGGCTTGGCCTCGGTGACGCCGGGCAGCGGGGAGATCATGATCGCCCCGGTCTCGGTCTGCCACCAGGTGTCCACCACCGGGGTCCGGCCGCCGCCGATGTTCTCCCGGTACCAGATCCAGGCCTCGGGGTTGATCGGCTCGCCGACCGAGCCCAGCAGGCGCAGGGAGCTCAGGTCGAACTTCGCCGGGAGCGCCGAGCCCCACTTCATGAAGGTCCTGATGGCCGTCGGCGCGGTGTACAGCAGGGAGACCTTGTACTTCTGGACGATCTCCCAGAAGCGGCCCTGGTGCGGGGTGTCGGGGGTGCCTTCGTACATCACCTGGGTGGCCCCGTTGGAGAGCGGGCCGTAGACGATGTAGGAGTGCCCGGTCACCCAGCCGACGTCGGCGGTGCACCAGTACACGTCGGTCTCCGGCTTCAGGTCGAACACCGCGTGGTGGGTGTACGACACCTGCGTCAGATAGCCGCCGGTGGTGTGCAGGATGCCCTTGGGCTTACCCGTGGTACCCGAGGTGTACAGGATGTACAGCGGGTGCTCGGAGTCGAAGCCCTCGGCGGTGTGCTCGGTGTACTGCCCGTCCACCAGTTCGTGCCACCACACGTCCCGGTCGTGGTCCCACGCCACGTCGTGGCCGGTGCGCTTGACGACCAGCACCTTCTCGATGGTCGGCGAGGCCGCGGCGGCCTCGTCGGCGTTGGCCTTGAGGTTCACCACCGAGCCGCGCCGGTGGTAGCCGTCGGCGGTGATCAGCAGCTTCGCGCCGGCGTCCTCGATGCGGCCGCGCAGGGCCTCCGGGGAGAACGCGGCGAAGCACACCGAGTGCACCGCGCCGATGCGGGCGCAGGCCAGCATCGCCACCGCGGTCTGCGGGATCATCGGCATGTAGATCGCGACCCGGTCCCCGGCGGTGACGCCGAGCTCGGTCAGGGCGTTGGCGGCCTTGCAGACCTCGTCCTTGAGCTGGGCGTAGGTCAGCGACACCGAGTCGCCGGGCTCGCCCTCGAAGTGGATGGCGACCCGGTCGCCGTGCCCGGCCTCGACGTGCCGGTCCACGCAGTTGTAGGCCGCGTTCAGCCGCCCGCCGACGAACCACTTCGCGAAGGGCCGTTCGGACCAATCCAGGACCTGCGTCCAGGGGTGCTCCCAGTGCAGCCGCCGGGCCTGGGCGGCCCAGAACCCCTCGCGGTCGGCCTCGGCCTCGGCGTAGGCGGCCGCGGTGACGTTGGCGTGGTCGGCCACGTCCTGCGGCGGGGCGAAGCGCCGGTTCTCCTTGAGCAGGTTCGAGAGTGTCTCTTGGTTGACGCTGTTCTCGCTCATGTCTCCCAACCCCAGTCGTCGCGGACGGAAGGGAACGAGGACCGCAAAAACTGCGGCCCTCGTTCCACGCTATTCCCCTCGGCTCATCGCGGCCAGGTCGGGAACAACTGCTTCTTGTGGGTCTCGTTGGCCACGGCCGCGAGCGAGGCGTACCAGGCCGCCAGCGCGGTGACGATGCCGACGAAGCCGCCGATCTTGGTGAAGCCGGCCGGGCCGGAGGTGGAGTTCTGCCAGGCGCCGATGGCCAGCAGCAGGAACGTCAGCGTCAGCAGCCCGAACACGGCCAGCACCGCGCCGTTGGTGCGCAGCGCCGCCACGGTCATGTAGCCGGTGAACAGGAACCAGGCGAACAGGTACAGCCCGATGGTCTTGTGGGCGTCCTCGCCGGAGCTCCAGTGCACGATCGCCCAGTAGCTCAGCCAGAACGCGCCGAAGGAGGAGAACGCGGTGGCCCCGAAGGTGTTGCCGCGCTTGAACTCCCACATGCCGGCCAGCAGCTGCGCGATGCCCCCGTAGAACAGGGCCAGGCCCAGGACGACGTCGCCGCCGCCCTTCTCGGAGATCATGTTGGTGTTGATGACGCTCAGGATGAACGTGGTCATCGCGAACCCGGCCAGGCCCAGCGGGGCCGGATCGGCGACGCCCGAGGACGGCGCGGGGGCGGGGGTGTTGGGGGTCTCACTCACGGCAGGTGCGTCCCTTCCCTAACTGACGGACGCCGCCGGCCCTCACCGGCCGCGTCCTTGTCACCGTAGGAAGCGAAACGGGCGGTGGACATGGCACGCGGGCGGCGAGGTGGACCATCGGTGGGTGGGATGCGGTGAACGGTTGCCGGGGTGCGGTGAGTGGGGCCCGTGGGGCGGTTGAGCGGTGTGCCGATTCGAACCAGTGGCGGTGAAGAGGCATTCGGCCCTGGTGAACAGCCAGCCTGCACCTGGTGAACAGCCAGCCGGCTCAGGTGAGCAGCCAGCGGGCTCAGTGGTGGCGGCCCTGCCGTCCGAGGCTCTGCTCGGGCGTCGCACCGGGCCGGCGCCACTGCGGCACCGGACGGCTGGTCGGCCCGGTATCGCCGTTCCCAGCAACGTCCGAGCGCCAGAACCAGGCCGGACGCTGCCCCTCGGGCCGCCCCTCCGGACCGTCCTGCCAGGCCTCGCCACGGCCGTACGGCGTCATGTCCAGCAGCGCGAATGTCCCGATGAACGCCTCGGTACCGCGGTCGGTACTCGAATAGGTGAGGAAGACCCGGTCGCCGTCACGCAGGTAACTGGCGATGGCCCCCATCTCGCCGCCGGCCGGCTCCTCGATGCCCCGCACGGAGTACCACGGCTGGGTGTACCCCATGAACTCCACGAACGGCGCCACCTCCTCCCACGCCCCGGTGGTGACTACGGCGAACGAGACCCCGCGGACGGTGAGGTAGTCGGCGTCCCTGATGTGCCAGGCCGAGAGCGTGCAGCCCTCGCACTGCCCCTGGTGCGGCGCGCCGTCCCACCACATGTGCTTGTAGACCAGCAGCTCGTCGCGGCCCTGGAACAAGTCCAGGAACGGGACCGGCCCGTCGGGCCCCACGACCTTGACGCCCCCGTCGAACTCCACCATCGGCAGCCGGCGCCGGGCCGCGGCGATGGCGTCGCCCTCGCGGGTGTGGGCCTTCTCGCGGACCAGGAGTTCGTCGCGGGCGGCCTGCCAGGCGGCCATGTCGACGATCGGCGGGGTGTTCGGCCGGGTGTTCGTCACGGTGTCCTCCACTGTTGCTCATACCGGGGCGACCTTTGGCGGCGGCCCCCTTCGTGGAGAAAGACGAACCGGTTGCCCGGAAATCGACGCCGCAGCCGCCGAGTCCTCCTACGCCGCCTACTCCTGCACCTCCGCCGCCGCCCGCCGCAGCTCCCCCAGCACCGTCCGCACCGCGCGGCGCGCCGAGGCCTCGGGCCGGTGCAGCACGTCGATGTGCCGGCGGGCGCGCACTCCAGCCAGCGGTCGCAGCACCACGCCAGGATGCGGACGCGTCGTCCAGCGCGGCAGCAGCGCGATCACGCCGCCGCCGGCCGCGACCAGTTCGGCGACGACGCTGAACTCGTTGACCCGGTGCACCAGCTCCGGACGCCGGCCCGCAGCGGTGCCGATCGCCTCGACCAGCGGTAGGACCGGGAAGCCGTCGTGGACCGTCACCCATGGCTCGGCCGCGACGTCGTCGGGCGTCAGGCGTCCCTTGGTGACCAGGCGGTGGCCGACGGGCAGGGCGATGTCCAGCGGCTCGTGCAGCAGCGGGGTGACGGTGACGGTTCGTGGCCAGGGCGGGGCGTGGTCGAAGCGGTGAGCCAGGACCAGGTCGTAGTCGCGGGTGAGCTTCGGGAACCGCTCTTGGGCCACGTCCTGGTCGGCCAGGGCCAGGCGCGGTGATCCGGGGCCGGCCAGCGCGCGCAACAGTTCGGGGAAGAACATCAGCGCCGCGCTGTGGAACGCCGCGACCGAGACCGTGCCGGCCGGCTCGGCCACGAACTCCTCCACCACCTGCCGGGCCCGGGCCAGCGCTGCCTCGACCTCGATCGCCGCGTCGGCGAGCGCCTGCCCGGCCGGAGTGAGGACCAGGCGGCGGCCGGAGCGCTCGGTCAGCGGGACCGGGACGGTGCGTTGCAGCAGACGCAGCTGCTGCGAGACCGCCGAGGGCGTGACCAGCAGCGCGTCGGCCACGGCCGCGACGCTGCCGAGCTCGCCGAGTTCGCGCAGGATCCGCAGCTGGCGTTCGTCCATGACAGGACAGTGTAGGGAAACTTCATGGTTGGTTGAGAATGACGTCCTCGACTACACCGATGGCACGCCCCGACGATGGCCGGGTGACCTCCCTGACCGCCGATCGCCCAGGCACCGGCCTGCCCGGTTCCGGCCGAACCGGTGCTGGCCGAACCGATCTGCCCAGCACCGGCCTGCCCGGCACCGACCGCCGCACCGACCTCGTCCTGCTCCTCGTCGCCTTCGTCTGGGGCTCCAGCTACCTGGCCGCGAAGTCGGCCGCCGCCGCGACATCGGTGCTGGCCGTGCTATTCGCCCGCTACGCGCTGTCGGCCGCTTCCGGCTCCGCGCTGCTGGCCGCGCGCGGCCGACTGCGCCCGAGCCGCGCGGAACTGCGCGTCGGCGCGATCCTCGGCGTGACCCAAGCCAGTGTCCTGATCATCGAGACCTACGGCGTGGCGCACACCTCCGCCGCCAACGCCGGCCTCATCATCAGCCTGACGATCATCCTCACGCCGTTGCTCGATCGGCGCGGCGCGGCCCTGCCTGGCCGCTACTTCGCTGCGTCGGGGGTGTGCGTGGTCGCCGTCGGGCTGCTGATGAGCGGCAGCGGCGGACTGCACACACCCAGCGCCGGGGACCTGCTGATGCTGGCCGCCGCCGTAGTACGGGCCGCACACGTCGCGCTCGTCGGCCGGCTCACCGCGGGCAGCGACATCAGGCCTCTGAGTCTGACCGTCGTCCAGACCTACGTCGGCACCGCATTGTTCGCCCTACCGGCCGCCGCGGACCTGCCGAGGCTGACACACGCGAGCGCGAGCGCCTGGGCCGAGCTGGTCTACCTGGCCCTGTTCTGCAGCGTGTTCGCGTTCGTGGCGCAGACCTGGGCCGTGCGCCGCACCTCGGCCAGCCGCGCCAGCCTGCTGCTGGGGACCGAGCCGGTCTGGGCCGTCGCGGCCGGAGTGGCACTCGGCGGCGAACACCTCGCGGCGCCAGCCGTCGCCGGAGCCGTGCTGATGCTCGGCGGGACGTACTGGGGCCAGGCGATCGAGCGTGCGCACCGGGCACGCTCGACCGGCCGCTTCGCAGCACCACCGCCGCCGGACCCGATTCCCGTCACCCCCGTCAGCCCCGCATAGTCGACAGGGACGCGGCGGTCAGCTCCACCGGGTGCGCACTCACCGGCATCAGGCATTCCTGCGCACTGCACGCGGCATAGCTGACCAGCACCTTGGCATCGCCGTGGGCGTCCACATCCACCGGCAGCTCGGTGGTCACCGGACCGTCGGGATACACCGGGAAGCTCACATCAGTACCCTGCATCGGCAGCATCCGCACCGGCGACTCGGCGGTCAGCGGTCCAAGGCTGCGCAGGGCGCCGGCGACCTCCACGAGCGTGGGCCGGCCCAGGCCCTGGATGCCGTCGGCGGGCAGTCCGACGCTGTACAGGTGGAAGCCGGGGCGCTGCGGGGTGAAGGTCGTCAGCAGCTTGCTGCCGTCGCCGGACAGGTGCATCGCGACGCTGACGCCCTGGTCGGTGAAGCCGACGTCGGGGACGTGCCGGTGCACCGTGGTGGCGAAGGCGAGCGCGGCGAGCACCGGGACGCCGGACAGTGCCGCGACGGTGAGGACGTTGGAGGACTTCACCGGACCCACTGCCCCAGCCACGCCGCCAGTTCCGCCTCGGTGTACTTCGGCTGGCCGTTGCGCGCGGAGTCGGCGCGCACGGAGCCGTCGGGGTTCAGCACCACCAGCAGCGGCATGCCGAAGGTGCCCATCGGGTCGTACTGCGTGGCCAGCGCGAGGTGCTGCGGGTCGGCGTTGCCGAGGTCGATGTGCACCACGTGGTAGGACTGCGCCAGGACGGCCTGGGCCTTCGGCGTGTGCATCGCCCGCTCCAGCGCCCGGCACGCGGTGCACCAGTTGGCGCCGAAGTCGAGCAGCACGGCCTTGCCGTCCATGTGCGCGGCGGCGACGGCATCCACGATCTGCCCCATCACCGAGGCGCTCGGGTCGTAGGCGGGGCTGTCGGCGATCGGCGGCGGAGGGGCCGGGTGCGGTGCGGCGGGCACCGGCGCCGAGGCAGCCCCTGCCGAACGGCGCGCGGCGGCGGTACGCGGCTTCGCAGGCTGCGGGGCGACATCGGTGGTGCCGGACGGGATGAGCACCGGCACCGCGACACCGGAGCCGGGGGCGTGCGGCAACGCCTGGCCCTGCTGCGTGCCGGACGCCGCGGGCACAGCCGGGGCGGCGTGCACCTTCTCAGCCCGCACGGCGGCCTGCGAGACCGGCACCCCCGGCACACCCGCGACACCCGGCGCGCCTGGCGCACTGAGCGGCTGCGCCGCGCCGGCAGGCTCCCGGTGCTGGTCCGGAGACGAACACGCGGCCAGCCCGAAGGCGGCGGACGCCACGGCGACCATTGACACGCACTTGCGCACGACTACTCCCGATTCCGTATTGGATGCCCGGAATCTAGCGGCCGGTGCACGCCACGCCGGTGAACCGCAAGCGTGGCGCGCGCTTTTTCACCCTGCGGGTGCGGGGAGCCTCTGGCGTGTGTCGGCGACGAAGGCGAGGACCTGGGCCAGGCGTCGGCGGCGGCCAGGGCGTTGGAGCCCTGCGTCCCGCCGTGCCTGCCGGGATTGATCGTGATGTAGAGCGGGCTCCCCACCATCGAATGCCCGGCGGCGGGATAGTAGAGGTAGCGGTGCGCAGGCGCGCCGGGCACGGCATCCAGTTGCCGCATGACGTCGGTCATGGGTCGAGGGAGCTCCGGAGGCGTCGGCGACGTCGTACGTCCCCTCCTGCGGCACCGACCGCGCCAGGTCGACCGAGCCGGAGGCCCCGGCGGTCAGTAGCCGCGCGGTGGTGCCACGTATTCGGCGCACGCGCTCAGCATCGCAAACCGCGGACGCCTCCGAAAGGGCGTTCGCCCCGGCTCCGGCCGGTCCAGCCGCCGAGCAGTCCCGCAGCCCACCAGTCCGGCAGCCCACCGCTCCCGCAGCCCACCAGTCCAGCGAGCGCAACGCCGCGTCAGCGGGCAGAGTAGCTACCATGCCCGAACTGCCGGAGGTCCAGGCGCTGGCCGCGTTCCTGGACGAACACCTCGCCGGACACGCGGTGGCCGCGGCCACGCCGGTCGCCGTCCAGGCCCTCAAGACCTACGACCCGCCCCTGTCGGCCCTGGAGGGCCAGGTGGTCAGCGGGGTGACGCGGCATGGGAAGTTCCTCGACTTCAGCGTCGGCGAGATCCACCTGGTGCTGCATCTGGCGCGCGCCGGCTGGGTGCGCTGGCAGGAGCAGCTGCCGACGGCGCCGCCTCGGCCGGGCAAGGGGCCGCTGGCGTTGCGGATCCGTATGGAGGAGCCGGCCGGCAGCGGCATCGACGTGACCGAGTACGGGACGAAGAAGGGGCTGGCGGTCTACGTCGTGCGCGATCCGGCCGAGGTGCCGGGGATCGCGCGCCTGGGCATCGATCCGCTGTCCGAGGCGTTCACCGCCGAGGTGCTGGCCGGGCTGTTGGACGGCGAGCGCCGGCAGATCAAGGGCGTGCTGCGCGACCAGAGTGTGCTGGCCGGGATCGGCAACGCCTACTCCGACGAGATCCTGCACGCCGCCCGCATGTCCCCGTTCAAGCTGGCGGCCAAGCTGACCCCCGAGGAAGTGGCCGGCCTGTACCAGGTGACCATCAATACCCTGACGGATGCCGTCGAGCGCTCCCGCGGGCTGCCGATGAAGGATCTGAAGTCGGAGAAGAAGTCGGGGCTGCGGGTGCACGGCCGCACCGGGGAGAAATGCCCGGTGTGCGGCGACACGATCCGCGAGGTGTCCTTCGCCGACTCCTCGCTGCAGTACTGCCCGACGTGCCAGACCGGCGGAAAACCGTTGGCTGATCGGCGAATGTCGCGTTTGCTGAAGTAGCGTCCTGCTACATTCTCTTCCCAGCCGAAGAGATAGGGGCGGGGCGTGGACGAGACCATGGCGAGGCTGGGGGAAGACCCGTTGTCTCCGGGCTGGGAGCCACCGCGGATCGACACGACCAAGGCCCACCCCGCGCGCATCTACGACTGCCTGCTCGGCGGCAAGGACCACTTCGAGGTCGACCGCCAGGCGGCCGAGGTCGTCATCAAGGCCCTGCCGGGCGCCGAGGACATGGTCCGGGAGAACCGCGCCTTCCTGGGACGCGCGGTCCGCCACCTCACCGAGGCCGGGATCACGCAGTTCCTGGACATCGGCACCGGCATCCCCGGCCCCGGCAACACCGGCGCCGTGGCCCGGTCGGTCTATCCCGAGGCCCGGGTCGTCTACGTCGACTACGACCCGGTGGTCGCCGTCCACTCCCGCGCCCTGCTGGCCGGCGCCGATCCCGCGCTGACCGCGATCGTGGTGGCCGACGTGCGCGATCCGGCCTCCATCCTGGACAACGCGGCCGTGCGCGAGGTGCTCGACTTCGACCGGCCGATCGCCGTCCTGATGGTGGCGCTGCTGCACTTCATCAAGCCCGAGGAGGACGCGCCCGGCATCGTCGCGGCCTTCCGCGACGCCCTGCCGCCCGGCAGCGCGGTGGTGATCTCGCACGGCACCGACGGCGGCGACCCGCAGACCTCCGCCGAGGCCCGCAAGGGCTGGGACAACGCCACATCCCAGTTCACCGTCCGGGACCGCGAGGACATCACCGCCCTGTTCGACGGTCTGGACCTGGTCGAGCCCGGCGTGGTGAACGTCCCGCTGTGGCGGCCGGAGGGACCGGCGCGCGAGGACTGGGCCGCCATCTGGTTCGACGGCGGGGTCGGGTTCAAGCGGTAGGACGGGCATCGGCGCCTGCGCTCTCGGGCGTGGGTTTGGCTGTCAGCCTCCGTTTCGACCGCGCAGCGTCAGGTAGGCACAGCGCATGTGGATCGCCTTGTCGAGCTCTGCCAGGGTCCGGTCGAAGAACTCGCGCCGGTAGACCGCGTCCGTCAGGGCCGTGATCGCGAAGTACAGGGCGCTCAGGCCTGCCAACAGGACCGCCACATGCAGCAGTTCGCTGCTGACGCCCGGGACGCGCACGCCCCACAGGTGCGCGTCCGGCGGCACGTGGCCGAACCAGTCCTTGAGCACCGGCGGCCGGATCGCGATGGCGCCGAAGACCACGTAGAAGAAGAACACCATCCAGCTGAGCAGGCTGATCTGGATGGTCTGGGTGAGCAGCAGATACATGAACATGTTGCGGCGCTGTCCCAGGCCCAGGGCCGGATCGGTGGCCAGGTCCGGTTCGGCCTCGGCCAGCGGGGCCAGCGGGGTCGCGGCGCAGCTGGCGCGTATGCGGTCCGGGGTGCAGGCGCGGGGCAGCGTGCCGGTCTCCTCCGGCAGCCGCGCGACCAGGAAGGCCTGGATCAGCACCACGAAGAAGGCGGCCGTCACCCACAGCCAGCCGGTGGTCAGGGCCGCGGCGATGCGCCAGAAATCGCCGCTGAAGAAGATGACCATGCCGAACAGCGCGAGCAGCGGCAGCGCACGGACCGCCAGGTGCCCGACCTCGCGCACCTCGGCGAACACCCGGCGCACCGTCCAGTAGCCGAGCATGGCGCCCAGCCGCGCCAACCGGATCAGGGCCGCGAAGGGGCGCAGGAAGGCAGGCAGGGACGCGACCGTGTAGCGGTCCTCGACGAAGTGCGGCACGCCGTGCCGGACGAACCAGTGCTCCACCTCCGCCAGTGCCGCTTCGGCCGAAGCTGGAGCAGTGGAACCGGATTCGACTGATTCGGCAGCGGGGCCCGTGCTTGTCATCAGGGTTCGATCATAATCGCCTCTCACTCCAGCCGGAACAGCACTTCCTCGATCTCCTCGCCCCGGGCCTCGGCGAAGCCGCGATCCTGTCCGGTCCGCTTGAACCCGGCCCTCTCCAGCACGCGCTGCGAGGCGAGGTTGTCGAAGGCGGCCGAGGCGAACACCGGCCGCACCTCCACCTGCTCCAGCACCGCCGCCAACGCCGCGCCGGCCAGGCCGCGTCCCCAGCAGTCGCGCCGGATCCAGTACGTCACATCGATGTCGTCCCCGATCGGGAAGGCCGCCGCGCTGCCGACGATGTCGCCGCCGTCCTCCACCACCACGTTCACGATCCGATCGTCGGCGAGCAGCCGGCGGTGCTTTGCCAGGTAGGCCTCGCGGTCGTTGGCCGTACTCGTGAACGCGGCCATCGTCTGACCCCCGGCGTCGCATTGGATCTCGAACAGCGCCGGGAGGTCGCTCTCACGCATCGCGCGGATCACGGGTTCGGTCATGGGAAAAAGACTATTGCGACCTACTGACAACAAATCGCTGCCGCAACCCCTGCCCTGGTCACGATGCCCGAGCCGCGAGCGTCGGCGGCGCGTTTGGAGCGTCACGGCGCGGAAACGTGAACTCCATGGAGACCGAAAACGACGCTCCACTGCCCCCGACCGACTTCCGCGACCGCACGGCCGGCCACGCCATCGGCCGCACGGCGGTGCGCCCATGACCGACCGGATCCGCGTCTGGGTCATCACCACCGACACCGCCCCGGAGACCGCCGAGGCCTACCAGGAACTGCTCGACGACGACGAGAAGGCCCACGCCGCCGACTTCCTGCACGAGCGCGACCGGCACCGCTACCTCGTCGCGCACGGCGCGCGCCGCGTGATCCTGGGCCGCGAACTGGACCTCGCCCCGCAGTCCCTGGACTTCACCCCCGATTTCAACGGCAAGCCCGCGCTGGCCGGCGGCGGCCCGCACATCAGCCTGGCCCACGACGGCGCGCTGGCGCTGCTGGCGGTGGCGGCGACCCGCGAGGTCGGCGTGGACGTCCGCCAGCTGGTCGAGGGCCTGGACCCGGTGGACATGTCCGAGCGCTACTTCCTGCCCTTCGAGGCACGCTACGTCGCCGGCGGCCACGACTCGCTGGAGCAGACGGACCGCTACGCGCGCCTGTGGACCCGCAAGGAGGCGGCGGCGAAGGTGGCCGGCGGCCTGGGCTGGGCGAACACGAAGGCGGCGGTGCTCCAGCGGGACCTGGTGGCGTGCGTGGAACCGGCCAGCTCGCACCGGCACCGGGTGCTGCCGGTCGCGGTCCCCAGCGGGTACCGGGCGGCGGTCGCTTTGTTCGGAGAAGCCCCGTTCCAGGTGGAGGTGGTGGCCTTCGAAGCCTGAGCCGACCTGCGGCGGGAGCCTTGTAAAGGTTTCTTTAGCAAGATACCTTTAGATGCATGACCGGCTCAGAGCACGATGACGCCCTGCATCTCACCGACCCGCAAGCCATCCGCGCGTACGCCCACCGCACCCGGATGGCCTTGGTCGCCCTGCTCCGCACCGACGGCCCGCTGACCGCCACCCGCGCCGCCGAGCTCACCGGCGAATCAGTGGCCAGTTGCAGCTACCACCTGCGCATGCTCGCGAAGTACGGCCTGGTCGAGGAGGTCGCCGGACCCGGACGGCAAAAGCCGTGGCGCGCCACGGCGCAGTTCACGAACGTCCCGCGCGCCGCCACGGACCCGGCCGTCGCGGCGGCGACAGCGGAACTCCGCGTGTTCCTGGCCCAGCAGTACTTCGAGGAGGTGCTGTACGCCGAGCGCAACTGGGACCGGCTGCCGAAGGAGTGGCAGGAGGCCGAGGCCTTCGGCGACCGCATGCTCTACCTGACGCCCGCCGAGCTGCAGGAGCTCGAAGAGGGCATCGACGCGCTGCTCAGCCGCTTCGACGAACGCAACACCGCGCCGGAGCTACGGCCGGAGGGGGCGGAGTTGGTGCAGGTGCTGCGGATCGCCTATCGGAAGGACCTCCGGCCGGCACCGGGCAGCGACACCGGTCCGGGAACCGACACCGACTCGGGTACCGACACTGGCTCGGGCACCAACACCGCCTCGGGAACCGACACCACCGCCCAAGGCGCCCAGTCATGACCGCCGCCGTCAAGGGTCCCACCGAAGCCCCCACCGCCGGCGCGATATCCCGTCTGCTCCCGTCCGGCCTCCGCCACCGCGTCCCCGCGGTCCTGCACCGCCGCGATTTCCGCCGCTACTGGCTCGGCCACAGCGTCTCCCTGATCGGCGACGAGGTGCACCGCATCGCGATGCCGCTGGCCGCCGTGCTGCTCTTCGGCGCCGGGGCGACCGCGATGGCATGGCTCACCGCCGCGCCGATGATTCCCGCGCTGCTGCTGTCGATCCCGGCCGGGGTGTGGATGGATCGGCGGTCGAGCCGGCGCCGCGTCATGCTGATCGCCGACGTGGGCCGTTTCCTCGCCGTGCTGTCGGTGCCGGTCGCCTACGCCTTCGGCGTGCTCACCCTCGTGCAGCTGATCGTCGCCGAGCTGATCGTGGGGACGCTGGCCGTGCTGTTCAACATCGCCGGCAACACGCTGTTCGCCTGCATGGTCCCCGGCGAGGAACTCGTCGAGGCCTCAGCCCTGGACAACGGCAGCCGAGCCTTCGCCTACGTCTCCGGCCCCAGCGTCGGCGGCCTGCTGGTCCAGCTGCTCAGGGCGCCGTTCGCGCTGGTCGGCGACGCGGTGAGCTACCTGGCCTCAGCCCTGTCGCTCAGCCGGATATCCCCCGTCGAGCCCGAACCGGCGCCGCCTGCCAAAGGCAACTACCTCGACGGCCTTCGCTGGATCCTCCGGACCCCCGGCATCAGAGCCCTGGCCAGTGCCGTCGCGACGGTCAACTTCTTCGACTTCATCTTCCAGGCCCTGTTCATCCTCTACGCCACCAAGCACCTGCACATCAACCCCGGCCTGCTCGGCCTGGTCCTCGGCTCCGGCGCGATCGGCGGACTGGTCGGCGCCGTGCTGACGAAGCGCATCGTGGCGCGCATCGGCATCGGCATGGCGATGACGGTCGGCTTCCTCGGCTTCTCCGCGCCGCACATGCTGGTCGTGCTGGCCACGGGCCCCAAGGCGGCGATCGTGCTGACGCTGTTCGTGTACGAGTTCCTGTCCGGTCTGGGCGTGATGGTCCTGGACACCTCCGGCAACGCCTATCTCACCGCTGTGATGCCGGACGCCAGCCGCTCGCGCATCTCCGGCGTCCTGCAGACCATCAACTACGGCATCCGGCCCCTCGGCGCGCTGAGCGGCGGCTGGCTGGCCACGACCGTCGGCATGCGCACCTCCTTGTGGATCTCCACGATCGGCGCCTGTTGCAGCGTCCTGTTCCTGCTCGGCTCGCCGCTGCGCAAGCTGCGCGAACTACCCGGCTGACGCAGGCTCCGGCGCCGTGAACACCGGCTGCGGCGGCCGCGCCGGGAACCCCGCCGCCGCCCGCGCCTCGCAGAACGCCTCGATCAACGCCGGATGCACCGGCCCGTTGGACGCCACCAGATCCGCGTCCCCGGGATGCCACTCCAGCCCGGCGTACGTCGTGGCCTTCCCGCCGGCCTCCCGTACCAGCAACACCCCGGCGGCCCAGTCCCACGGCCCGCACCGCTGCTCCCAGTAGCAGTCCAGCCGGCCGGCGGCGACCCACGCCAGGTCGATCGCGGCGCTGCCGGTGCGCCGCACGTCCCGCGACTGACGGAACACCGAGGCGAACTCGGCCAGGTTGTCGTCACTGTCGAAGGACCTGGTCGGCGGGAAGCCGGTGGCCAGCACCGCCCGGTCCAGCCGCCGCACCGGCGAGGCGCGCAGCCGCCGGCGTCCCTCGTACGCGCCGTGCCCGGCCTCGGCCCAGTAGATCCGGCGGCGCGCGACGTCGGCGACCACCCCGAGGGCGAGCCGCTGCCCGTCCCAGAACGCCAGCGAACAGGCGCAGTGCGGGATGCCGCGCACGAAGTTGGTGGTGCCGTCGACGGGATCGACGAACCACGTCGGGCGCGACAGGTCCATCTCGGCCAGGCCGCCGCCCTCCTCGCCGACGACGGCGTGGTCGGGATGGGCATCCTTCAGCCAGGACCGGACCAGCCGCTCGACCCGCAGGTCGGTGGCGGTGACCAGGTCCGCGGCGGAGGTCTTGAAGCGGAGCCGGCGCGGGGCGGCCGAGCGGCGGATCAAGGTGGCGGCCTCCCGGGCGACGCGGATCGCGCCGAGGGTCGCGGGGCGGGGCAGGGGCATGGCCAGGTCCTTCGACAGTGCTTTCGATCAACCGTTTTCGTCGAGCGCTTCAGCCGGCTCCGGACCAGCCTGCGGCTCTTCAGCTGCCGGAGCAACAGGGGCATCGGCAGAGGCATCGGCGACGGCACTGGCGTCGATGCCGGGTATGCGTTCAAGCTCGTGTCCGAGCGTTTCCAGCTCCGCCCCGCCGGACATCAACCGCACCAGTTCGTCGCGGCCGATCTCGGACTTGGCGAAGTCCCCGAGTAACCGGCCCCGGTTCAGTACTACGAACCGGTCCCCCACCGGATGCGCGTGGTGCGGGTTGTGGGTGATGAACACGACGCCCAGGCCCTTCTCCCGGGCCTGGACGACCCGCCGTAGTACCACCCCGGCCTGTTTCACGCCCAGCGCCGAGGTCGGCTCGTCCAGGATCAGGACCCTGGCGCCGAAGTGCACGGCCCGGGCGATCGCCACCGACTGCCGCTCGCCGCCGGACAACGTGCCGACGGGCTGGTCGGGGTCGCGCAGGTCGATCCCCATCGCGGCCAGGGCTTCGCGGGTGCTCTCCCGGGCCGCGCGGGCGTCGAAGCGCCGCCACGGCCCCCAGCCCCTGGTCGGCTCCGAACCGAGGTAGAAGTTCCGCCAGATCGCCATCAGCGGCACCATCGCCAGGTCCTGGAAGACGGTGGCGATGCCGGCGGCGCGGGCGTCGCGGGGGCTGTGGAACCTCGTCGTCGTGCCGTCGATGCGCACCTCGCCCTCGTCGGGGGCGAACACCCCGGACAGGATCTTGATGAGCGTCGACTTGCCGGCGCCGTTGTCCCCGAGCACGCACGTGACCTGCCCGGCGCGCACCGACAGCGACACCCCGCTCAAGGCGCGCACGTTCCCGAAGTACTTGCCGACGCCGTCGGCCTCCAGCAGCGCCACGGACGCGTCATCGGAAGTGGTCATCTGCGCGCCCTCATCGCTCGCCGGTGGGTCAGGGTGTTGACGGCCACGGCCAGGAACAGGATCGCGCCCAGGAACGTGAAGTCCCAGGAGCTGTCCCAGCCGGAGTAGATGACGCCCTGCAACGCCATCCCGATGATGCAGGCCCCCAGCGCGGCGCCGAGCGCCGAGCCGTGCCCGCCGGTGAGCAGACAGCCGCCGACGACCGCGGCGATGATGTAGTAGAACTCGTAGCCGACGCCCTGCTCGGAGACCGCGGTGTTGGTCTGCAGGAACGAGATGACGCCGACCAGCGCGGCGGCCGTCGAGGTCGTCATGAACAGCAGGACCTTGGTACGCCGTACCGGCACCCCGACCTTGCGTGCGGCATCGGCGTCGCCGCCGACGGCGAACACCCAGTTCCCGAACCGGGTCCGGGCCAGCAGCCACACCGCGGCCGCCGTGACGCCGACGAACCACAGGATCGCGGTCTGGTAGCCCACCGGCAGACCGCTGCTGTGGGCGAAGGAACCGCCGAAGACGTCCTTGGCGCTGTTCAGCCCCGGATGGTCGGTGCCGGTCAGCCCGATGTTGGTACTGCCGTGGTTCACCTTCAGCACGCCGCCGACCGACAGGCCGCGGAAGACGAAGTACGTGGCCAGCGTGACGATGAAGCTCGGCAGCCCCGAGCGGGTCACGACGATCCCGTTCACCGCGCCGACCAGCGCCCCGAAGGCGAACGTCGCAGCGACCGCGGCCCAGGCGTTCCAGTGCTCGTTCCCGACCAGCAGCGCCATGATGATCGCGCAGAACCCGGTCATGCCGCCGGTCGACAGGTCGAACTCGCCGCCGATCATCAGCAGCCCGACCGGCACCGCCATGATCCCGAAGAACGCCGCCTGTTGGGCCCAAGCCTGGAATCCGGTCTGGGTCAGCCACAGGTGCTGCGGGGTGCTGTCGGTGACGGTGAAGACCACGAACACCGCGACCGCCCCGAGCAGCGCTCCCAGGGCGGGGCGCCGCAGGGCCCTGGTGAGCGCGCCGACCAGGCCGCCGGCGCCCTCCGGGGGCTCGTTGGGCTCGCCGGGGCCGCCGGGGCCGTCAGAGCCGCCCTCGGGCCCGCCGGCGGGCGGTGGCCCGGCCTCCCCGGGCCGGGCCACCGCGACGTCCGAGTCGGTCATCAGTCGTCCCCGGCCGCGATCGCGGCGGCCACGGACTTGATGTTCGTGCTGTCCACGAGCTTGGGTCCGCTGGCCACGGTGGTGCCGCCGCCGACCGCGTTGCCCTCGTGCTTGTCGTACAGGAACAGGAACTCGACCGGGAGGTAGCCCTGGAGGTACTGCTGCTGGTCCACGGCGAAGTCCAGGGTCGGGGGCGAGGCCTGCAGGTCGTTCTGCACGTCGCCGGACAGGTCGAAGGTGGCGATCTTCACGTGCGCCGGCTTGGCCACGACCAGCGACTGGCCGATCGCGTTGTTCAGCGTCATCACCGCGTTGATCCCGGGGTGCGCGGCCAGGTAGGCGGTGACCTGGCCGACCGCCTGCTGCGGGTTGGAGGCGGCGTTCGGCGTGGACAGGATCAGCTCGGTGCAGGCCGGCCCGGAAGTGGGGGAGTCCCCACTTACGCACTTCTGGCCGACGCCCAGGCCCTGCGCGATGCCGTCGCAGCGGTCGAGCAGGTTCTGGCCGGACTGGTGGATCACGCACAGCACGTTGGAGGCGTTCTCCTTGGCGAACCGCTGCCCGGCTTGCTTGCCGGCCAGCTGCTCAGGCTGCCCGACGCAGGTGATGGCCTTGGCCGCGGCGATGTCGGCGTCGTCGCACCCGGCGTTGACCAGGACCACCGGGATGCCGGCGTCGGAGGCGGCGGCCAGGGTGGAGTTCATGACGCTCGGCGCGTGGTCGGAGACGATGATGCCGTTGACCTTGGCGTTGATCGCGTTCTGGATCTGCGCGTTCTCAGCGTTGTCGTCGGGCTGGGCCTGGCCCTGCTGCTGGGAGCCGTAGGTCTCGGACAGTTTGCAGCCGGTGTCCTTCGCTGCGTCCTTGGCGCCCTTGTAGACGACGCTCCAGAAGTTGCCGTTGTCGCCGTGGGTGATGACGGCGAAGGTGTAGGGGCAGGAGCCGCCGGAGCCGGCCCCGGTCTTGGACGACGAGCTCGACGACGAGCAGCCGGCGATCAGGAGCGCCGTGGCCAGCACTGCCGTGAGCAGCCGGCCGATGGAAGAGCGTGTTCTCGGTGCCATACGTGCCTCCTCCACATTCGTTGTGGCGTTACAGGTACGGGCGTTGAGCCTTCTTCGCCTCCTCATACCCCGTTCGGGCCGCGCGAGTGGATTCCAGTTCTGATACCTGCGCGACCGGGACGTCCCACCACGCGCCGCCGTCGGGCCCGCCGGCCAGCGGATCGGTCGTGACGTGCACGACTGTGAGGTGGTCGGCCTTCTTGGCGCGGTCCAGCGCCGCGACGAACTCCCCAAGATCGCCCGCGCGTTCGACGTTCGCGCCGAGGCTGGCGGCGTTGGCGGCCAGGTCCACCGGCAGCGGACCGCCGTCCAACCGCCCCGTGGTACCTCGGTAGCGATAGGCGGTGCCGAAACGCTGCGAGCCCACCGACTCGGACAGCGCGCCGATGGAGGCGTAGCCGGCGTTGTCGACCAGCACCACGATCAGTTTCACGCCCTCGGCCACGGCGGTGACGATCTCCTGGGCGAGCATCAGGTAGGAGCCGTCGCCGACGAGGACGTAGACCTCGCGCTCGGGCGCGGCGAGCTTCACGCCCAGGCCCCCGGCGATCTCGTAGCCCATACAGGAGAAGCCGTACTCGACGTGGTACGACTTCGGGTCGCCGCCGGTGCGCCAGAGCCGGTGCAGGTCGCCGGGCATCGAGCCGGCCGCGCAGACGACCACGTCGCCGGGTTCGACGGCGTCGTTGACGGCGGCGATGACCTCGATTTGGGAGGACAGCGGCGCGTTGGCGAAGTGGTAGGCGGACTCGACGGTGGCGGCCCAATTCGCGCGGGCGTCAGCGATTTCGGCGCTGTGTGTAGCTCCTATGGGAGAGCCGGAAAGTAATGCTGTCAGGTCTTCCAAGGCCGTGCGAGCATCGGCGACGACTGCGATGCCGGCGTGTTTGGCGGCGTCGAAGGCGGCGATGTTGATCGTCACGAATCGCACGTCGGGGTCGGCGAAGACGGTGCGGGAGGCGGTGGTGAAGTCCGAGAAGCGGGTGCCGATGCCGATGACGAGGTCGGCTCGGGCGGCGATGCGGTTCGCGGCAGTGGTTCCGGTCGCGCCGACGGCGCCCAGGGACAGCGGATCGTCCTCCGGCATGGCGCCCCTGCCGGCCTGGGTCTCGGCGACCGGGATGCCGGTGGCGCGGGCGAAGGCGCGGAGCGTGTCGGTGGCCTGCGAGTAGGTGACGCCGCCGCCGGCGACGATGAGAGGGCGTTCGGCGTTCATGATGGCGGTGCGCGCTCGGTTCAGGGCACTGATGTCGGCGCGCGGGCGGGGGACGTGCCAGACGCGCTGCTCGAACAGCTCTTCGGGCCAGTCCCACGCCTCGGCCTGCACGTCCTGCGGAAGCGCCAGGGTGACCGCTCCGGTATCGGCGGGGTCTGCCAGCACTCGCATCGCGTTGAGCAGGGCCGCGGGCAGTTGTTCGGGGCGGTTGACGCGGTCGAAGTAGCGGGAGACGGGGCGCAGCGTGTCGTTGACGGAGATGTCGAGGCTGCGCGGGTCCTCCAGCTCTTGCAGGACCGGGTTGGCGGTGCGGGTGGCGAAGACGTCGCCGGGGAGCAGCAGGACCGGCAGGCGGTTGATCGTGGCCAGGGCCGCGCCGGTGACCAGGTTGGTGGCGCCGGGTCCGACAGAGGTGGTGCAGGCGTAGGTGGACAGGCGGTCGCGGGTGCGGGCGAAGGCGGCGGCGGTGTGGACCATGGCCTGCTCGTTGCGGGCCTGGCGGTAGGGCAGCAGGGCCGGGTCCTGGAGTTCCAGGCCGAGGAGGGCTTCGCCGAGGCCTGCGACGTTGCCGTGGCCGAAGATGCCGAAGACGCCTTCGATGAGGCGGTGGCGGATGCCGTCGCGTTCGGTGTGCTGGACGGCGAGGAATCTTACGAGCGCCTGGGCTACGGTCAGGCGGCGGGTGCTCATTCCCGGGCTCCGGGCTTCACTAGCGCGGTAGCGGTGTCGACCGCCGCTGCGACGTCGCCGTCCGGCGGGTAGAGCAGGGCCCGTCCTACAACCAGTCCGTGAACCCCTTCCAGGGCAAGGGCTTTCTCCCAGGCGGCGTAGGTCTCCTGCGGGGCGACGTCGGGGTCGCCGCCGAGGAGCAGGACCGGGAGGGTAGTCGCGGCCAGGACGCGTTCCATCTCCTCCACGACCGGCAGCTTCAGCCAGGTGTAGGCGCTGGTCGAGCCCAGGCCGCCGGCTATCGCGCAGGCCCGGACGACGGCGGCGGCCGACAGGTCGTTGCGCAGACGGCCATCGCCCGCGCGGGTGGCCATGAAGGGCTCGATCATCGCGACCAGGCGGCGCGCCGCCAGCTCGGAGACGGCCCGGCCGCAGGCTTCCAGCGTGGAGACGGTGTCGGGGTCGCCGAGGTCGATGCGCAGCAGCATCTTGCCGCCGTCCAGGCCGGAGGCGGCGATGGCGGCGGCGTCGTAGGCGGTGAAGCGGTCGTCGAGCTCGGAGACGGAGCCGGCCAGCCCGCCCCGGTTCATCGACCCCACCACCACCCGGTCATCGAGGGCGCCGAGCAGCAGCAGATCCTCCACGATGTCAGGGGTCGCCAACACCCCGTCCACACCGGGCCGCGCAAGCGCCACGACCAGACGCTCCAACAACTCCCGCCGATCCCCCATCGCCAACGGATCGTCCCGCACCCCCAACGCCCCCCGCGCCGGATGATCGGCGGCGATGAGCATCAACCGCCCGCCCCGCTCGACCAGAGACCGCCGCCGCCGCGCCGAGGCCGCCGCCGCGATGGCCTCCGGCTCAGCCACCCGCACCTGCCGCAACCGGCGCATCTCCCCGACGTCAAGCATGGACGACCTCCACGAACGGTAGGGGGCACGCGACGCGACGCCGGGTGGGGTAGCGCACCGGCCCGGCGCCACACCGCCGGGCCGGTTGACTGGGGGGAGGTGGATCAGGGCACCGAGCAGGGACGGATGCGGGATTGGCGGCGGCGGATGCGGGATTGGCGGCGGCGGATGCGGGATTGGCGGGGGCGGATGCGGGATTGGCGGGGGCGGGAAGTTGCTCGGCGCGCGCCACGAGATCGCCACTACCGGTTCGCGGCTCGGTGCACACCGCGAGAGCGCCGCCACCAGCGTGCTGCCCGGCGCGCGCCACGAAGCCGCCGCGAGCATCCCGCTCAGCGTGCGTCACGAAATCGCCGCCGCCGGCACGCAGCCCCGCAGCCGAGGCAAAACCATCGACGCGAGCATCCCGCTCAGCTCCCACCGCCAAGCCACCGCGACCGGTCCGGCCGGCACCCTGGGCGGCACCCCGGCAGGCGGCCCCCTCACCCATCCCCGGCCTCCAGCGCGGCCAGGACCTCGGCGGTGGCCGGCATCGCCGTCGAGCACTCGATCCGGCTGGCGACCAGGGCGCCGGCGGCGTTGGCGAAGCGCAGGGTGCGTTCCAGCGGCCAGCCTCCCAGCAGGCCGTGGCACAGTGCGCCGCCGAACGCGTCGCCGGCGCCGAGGCCGTTGAGGACCTTCACCGTCGGGGCCGGTAGTTCCAGGGTCTGCTGCGCGGTGTGGGCCAGGACTCCGTCGGCGCCCAGCTTCACCACGGCCAGGTGCGGGCCCAGGCTCAGCAGTGCGTCGGCGGCCTGGTGCGGGTCGCGTTCGCCGACCGCTGTGAAGCACTCCTCCAGGTTGCCGACCGCTACCGTGACGTGCGGCAGTGCCAGGCGTGCCGCGCGGCCGGCGGCGGTGGCGGAGTCCCAGAATTGGGGGCGGTAGTCCAGGTCGAGGATGGTGTGGGGGGCGGCGGCGCGGGCTTGCCAGGCGGCGTGGTGGGCCGAGCGGCTGGGTTCGGCGGACAGGCCGGTGAGTGTCGCCCAGAAGACGCCCGCGCCGGCGATCGCCTCCAGGTCCAGTTCCTCCGGGGCGATTGTCAGGTCGGGGGCCTTGGGCCAGCGGTAGAAGTAGATCGGGAAGTCGTCCGGGGGGAACATCTCGCAGAAGGTCACCGGTGTCGGCAGTCCTTCGACCTCCGCCAGGAAGGCGTCGTCGACGCCGAACTCCCCCAGCGCGCGCCGGACGAAGCGTCCGAAGGGGTCCGCGCCGACGCGGGTGACGACCGCGGTGCGGCGGCCGTGGCGGGCGGCGGCGACGGCGACGTTCGTGGCGCTGCCGCCGAGGAACTTGCCGAACGTCTCCACGTCCTCCAGCCCCACCCCGATCTGCAGCGGGTACACGTCCACGCCGACCCGGCCCATGGTGACGACGTCGTAGCTCATGCCAGCCCCTCCAGGTAGGCGGCGCAGGCGCGCACGTCGGCGGCCGGCCCGGCCCCGCGCCCGGGCTCGGCGTCCAGCACCGTGTCCTGCTCCAGCACGTACCAGCCCCGGTATTCGTTCCCTTCCAAGGCCGCTACGACTCCTGCGATATCGGCGTCCCCGCGCCCCAGCGGCCGATACATACCGGCGCATACCGCGTCGTAGTACGTCAACTCGCCGACACGTACCCGCTCGGCGAGGGCGGCGTCGACGTCCTTCAGGTGCGTGTGCGCGATGCGGTCCGGGGCCCGCGCTGCCAGCCCGGCCGGGTCGCCGCCGCCGATCAGCAGGTGGCCGGTGTCCAGGCACAGCGGCGTGTCCGAGGCGTCCAGCAGCCGCTCGACCTCCTCGCCGGTCTCGATCATCGTGCCGACGTGCGAATGCAGGCAGGTGCGGATGCCCAGGCCCACCGCCCGCGCGCGGATCCGGTCCAGGTTCGTGAACAGCGTCCGCCAGCCGCCGGCGTCCAGCACCGGCCGCGAGTCGTAGCCGTCGGCGCCGGTCGCGGCGGCCAGCACCAGCAGATCCGCCCCGGACGCGGTGAACCCGGCCAGTGCCTCGGCGACGGCCGGCCACGGGTCGTGGTCCGGCTCATGCAGCACCGCCGGGACGAATCCGCCGACCGCAAGGAGCTGATACTCCTTCAGCAGCGCGCGCCGCTCGCCGGGATCCTCCGGCAGGAACCCGTCCGGTCCGAACTCGGTGGCCCGCAGCCCGGCCTCGGCCATCTCGGTCAGCACCCGCTCGGCGGACAGCTGGTGGCCCCACCCCGGGACCTCGCACACGCCCCAGGAGATCGGCGCCCCGGCGATCCGGTCCGCGATCCGGTCCCCGATCCGGTCTGCGATCCGATTCGCGGTCATCGCCGCACCTCCGCGATCGTCACCGGCCGGTTCTCCGCGCGCGAGACATCACAGGCTTCTGCGACGTACAGCGCCTCCAGCGCGTCACCGACCGGGCAGGGGTTCTCGATCCGGCCCTCGGCGAAGCACACGAAGGCTTGCAGCTCGTCGATGTAGGCCTGGTGGAACCGGTCCATGAACCCCGCGTACGCCGGCCCCTTCGGCCAGGCCGCGCCGCTGCCGCCGCCGGAATCGGTATGGGGATTGAGATCGGGATCGGGATCAGGCCCGGGCACCCCCACCGGCCGCACCGGCAGCCCGTCGTCGTACCCGGCGCCGATACTGCCCTGCGTCCCGGCCACATCCAGCGTCACCGCATACCCCGCACCGTGATACCGCGTCGCCGTCACGGTGGCGAGCGCGTCGTCCTCCAGCCGCAGCACCGCAGCGGCGGTATCAGCGTCGCCGAACTCGGCGAAGAACGGCGCACCCCGGTCCGAACCGGAGGCGAACACCGAGGCCACCTCCCGGCCGGTCACCCAGCGGATCGCGTCGAAGTCGTGCACGCTGCAGTCGCGGAAGATCCCGCCGGAGGTCGCTATGTATCCGGCCGGTGGTGGCACCGGATCACAGGTCTGAGCGCGCAGCGTGTGCACGCGGCCCAGCGCCCCCGCGCGCACCTCGGCGCGCGCCGCGACGTACCCGGCGTCGAAGCGTCGTTGGAAGCCGATCTGCACGCGGCCGCCGTACTTGTCGACGCTCTTGATGACCTCCAGCGTCTTGGCGCTGTTCTCGGCGACCGGCTTCTCGCAGAACACCGGGATGCCGGCGGCGACGCCGCGCTCGATGAGCTCGGCGTGGCTGCCGGTGGAGGTGGCCACGACCAGCGCGTCCAGATCCGTGCGCAGCAGCGAGCCGATGTCCGGGGCCCAGCGGGTGCCGAGCGTGGCGGCCAGCTCCTCGGCCCGGCCGGACTGCACGTCGGCGACCACCACCTCGACGTCCGGCAGGCCGTGCAGCGTCCTGGCGTGGAAGGCCCCGATGCGCCCGACGCCGACCAGCCCCAAGAGTGTCATGCCAGCCTCCGTCGCGTACGCGTGCTTGTGGTGGCCACTTGGTGCGAGCTTCCTGCGGACCGGGCAGCCGGTCAACCGAATGTTATGACATTTTAACAACCGGACAGGTTGTCATCATGGGGTTGACACCTGTCAGACGGCCCGGTCGCCCAGCCGCACCGGCAGCGCGGCCAGACCGCGGAACAGCCGGCTGTGGTCCCATTCCAGCGACTCGGCAGGTGCTGCCAACTCAAGGTGCGGATACGCATTCAGCAGTTCACTGAAGGCGATGCGCGCCTCCAGTCGCGCCAGTGGCGCGCCCAGGCAGTGGTGCAGGCCGTAGCCGAACGTCAGGTGCGAGGGCTCGGAGCGGTCGGCGCCACGGCCGGGACGGTAGACGGCCGGGTCGCTGTAGCGGCGCTCGTCCCGGCTGACCGCGCTGAAGTGCACCACCACCGGCTCGCCGGTGCGGATCAGCACCCCGCCGAGCTCGACATCCACCAAGGGATAGCGCGGAAACACCACCTTTACCGGCGGGTCGATGCGAAGGAACTCCTCGATGGCCGCGGGAAGCAGGGCCGGATCCTCCCGAACGGCAGCCACGCGCGCGGGGTCGGACAGCAGCGTCACCGTGCCGTTGCCGATCAGGTTGACCGTGGTCTCGTAACCCGCGCCCAGCAGCAGGAACAGCAGCGACACCAGCTCGCGCTCGGTCAGTGTGTCGCCCTGGTCATGGGCGCGGATCAGGCCGTCGATCAACGTGCCCTCATGCGAGATGTCCATCGGCGCGTCGCCGACGGCGGCCCGGCGCTGCGCCACCAGACCCGCGAGCATGTCGGAGATCTTGCGCGCCGCCACAGCCGTTTCGGGCACCTGCCGCTCGTCGGCCTGCAGCACGGTGTCGGCCCAGTGCCGGAAGTCGGCGCGCTGCCCGGTGTCGATGCCCAGGAGCTCGGCGATGACCGTTATGGGCAGTGGCAGCGCGAAGGCCTCCATCAGGTCGATCTCGGCCTCGGCCGTGTCGGAGGGGAACGCCTCGATCAGGTCCCGCGCGATCCCGCGGATCCACGGCTCCAGTGCCGCGATCCGGCGCGGGGTGAAGGTCTGCTGGACCAGGCCGCGCAGCCGGGTGTGGTCCGGCGGGTCCATGCGGCCCATGTGCGATTGCAGGCCCCGGTCGGCGGCGCCGGCCCAGAACACCTCGCGGGCCTCCGGGCCGGAGTTCTTGATCCCGTCGATGCTCATCTGGGGCGAGGACAAGACGAACAGGGCCTCGTCGTAACCGGTGACCAGCCACACCGCCAATCCGTCCACCACGGTGCGGACCACCGGCCCGGCCTCGACGATGGGGGCCAGGAGGGCGTAGGGGTCGCGGGCGTACTCGGGGTCCGAGGTGTTCAACACGGGAAGATCAGACATATTAAGGATTCTCACTCGTTTTGCGGCACTCGTCATGGTGGCGCGCGGTCGGCGGCGGTGATCCGTCAGGGTCAGGCGGGGTCAGGTGGGGTCAGACGGGGTCAGACATGCTCAGGCAGCATCGCGTACCGTCGTGCCATGCCCCGCCACACCGCCGAGGAACTGGCCGCCGCCAACGGCCGGACCCTGGCCGACGTCATCGCCCCGGACCTGGACGTCCTGTTCTGCGGCATCAACCCCGGCCTGCTCTCGGCCCTGACCGGCCACCACTTCGCCCGCCCCGGCAACCGCTTCTGGCCCGCCCTGCACCGCTCCGGCTTCACCCCGCGCCAGCTCGCGCCGTCCGAGCAGGACCAGCTGATCGGCCTGGGCCTGGGCATCACGAACGTGGTGGCGCGCGCCACCGCCGGCGCCGCCGAACTACGCCCGGAGGAGTACCGCACCGGCGGGGAGGCGCTGCGGGCGAAGGTGGCCGAGTTCCGGCCGCGCTGGCTGGCGGTCGTCGGGATCGGCGCGTACCGGGTCGCGTTCGACGCGCCGAAGGCGGTGATGGGTCGGCAGGAGCGGGAGTTGGGGGCGACGGGGCTGTGGGTGCTGCCCAACCCCAGCGGGCTGAACGCGCACTACAACGTCGATACGCTTGCGGCCGCGTACGCCGAGCTCCGGGAGGTCGTACGGGGGCCGGATCCGGCGGCGGCATAAAGTCGCTGGCATGGACAACGAAGAGGAAGCCGCCGGGCTCGCCGCCGCACGCCGCATGTTCGACGCCGACAAGGCCTCGGCGGGGCTGGGGATCGAGTTGGTCGAGCTGGCGCCGGGGCGGGCTGTAGCGCGGATGCGGGTGGCCGCCTCCATGCTGAACGGGCACGCCATCGGGCACGGCGGGTACGTGTTCCTGCTCGCCGACTCCGCTTTTGCGCTGGCCTGCAACAGTCATGGGCCGGTGACGGTCGCGGCCGGGGCCGACGTCAGTTTCCTGGCGCCGGTGGCCGAGGGGGATGTGCTGACGGCGTGTGCGGTCGAGCGGGTGCTGGCCGGGCGCAGTGGGATCTATGACGTGACGGTGACGCGGGGTGGTGCGGAGAGCTCGGGCGATGCGGCTGCTCCGGCCGGACAGATCGTCGCCGAGTTCCGCGGTCGGAGCCGTGTCGTCACTGGTCGTTGACCTTTCAAGCGGGTATCAGCAATATGGCCGTAACCCAGATCACATCTGTCAGTTGCAGTCAGGATGCAGTCAGGAGCCGCCGATGTCCGTCGCCGACCAAGACCGGGTGGTGTTCCAGCGATACGCCGACGAGCTCGGGCCGGAACTGTCCGGGGTGTGGCGACGGGAGCGAGCCCGGTGCGCGGTGTGCCGGGCGGCGCGCTCGGTGTTCCTCATGTACGCGCGGGCCGGCCTGACGATGGTCGGGGTCAGCCCGATGTCCCTGCAGTCCAGGCCGAAGGTGCCGCCGAGCGGCGAGTGAGAAGATCGGCGCGTCGGCGATAGGGTGCCGCCCATGAGCACCAGCACCGCTGACGGACGCCACCGGTCCGATCCACTTCCCGACCTGTTCCTCGCCGTCGACGGCGGCAACAGCAAGACCGAGGTGCACCTGGTCCGTGCCGACGGCTCGCCGGTGCGCAGTGCGCGGGGCGGGGCGTTCCGGCCGCAGGCCCTCGGCGTGCCGGCGGCGATGGCGGTGCTGGACGCGCTGGTGGCCGAGGTGCTGCAGGGAGCCGGCGGCGGCCCGGTGCGCGGGATCGCGGCCTTCCTGGCCGGCGCCGACCTGCCCGAGGAGATCGCCACTTTGCAGGCCGAGGTCGAGGCGCGCGGCTGGGCCGAGGAGGTGTACGTCGCCAACGACACCTTCGCCGTCCTCTACGCCGGCTCGCCGGAGCGCCAGGGCGTCGCAGTGGTCTGCGGCACCGGCATCAACTGTGTGGCGGTGGCCCCCGACGGCCGTACCGCGACGTTCCCGGGCCTGGGCTGGGAGTCCGGCGACTGGGGCGGCGGCGGGGACCTGGGCCGGGCCGCGCTGTTCTGGGCGGTGCGCGCCGAGGACGGCCGGGGTCCGGCGACCGCGCTGCTGAAGGCGGTCACGGCACACTTCGACCGCCCGACGGCTCTGGACGTGGTCCTGGCGATCCACCGCGGCCAGGAGTCCGACCGCCGCGTGGCCGAGCTGGCGCCGGCGGTGTTCGCCGCGGCCGATGCCGGGGACGAGGTCGCGGGCTGGCTGATCGACGTGCTGGCCGACGAGATCGCGGGCATGGCCGGCTCGGCGGCGAGGAGCCTGGGCTTGCAGGATCCGCCGGTGCTGCTCGGAGGTTCGGTGGCGGCCGCGGGGCACGCCAGGTTGCTGGACCGTGTCCGGGAGCGCGCGCCGGGGCCGATCACCGTGGTGACCGACGCGCCGGTGGTCGGTGCGGTGCGCTACGCGGTGGGACGTTGGGGCGCCGACGCGCCGGTCGTCTCCCCGGCCTGAGACAGCCAGTCTGAGACACCCAACCTGAGCCACCTGGCCTGAAACACCCGGCCTGAAAACAGGTTCCGGTGATTCGCGCTGTCGACAGCAGCGCGAATCACCGGAGCTCGACAGCTTGGCAGGCGGACCTGAAATCTTCGTTAAGAAAAGCGACCGGGCGGGGACGGCGTGTCAGTGGTGCTCGTCGCTCGCCGCTGCCTCGGCCGCCTCAGCCGCCTCAGCGACGGCCTTGATCCGCGCCAGGCGCCGGTCCCAGTCGGCGGCCAGCGAGGCCATCCAGCGCGCGGTGGCCTCCAACGCGGCGGGCCGGACCTCGTAGCGGACCTCGCGGCCCAGTCGGCGGCCGGTCACCAGGCCTGCGGCGTCGAGGACCACGAGGTGCTTGACGACCGCCTGCCGGGTGACGGGAAGCCCGCCGGCCAGCTCGGTGGCCGAGGCGGCGCCGCTCGCGGAGATCAGGTCGAGCAGGCGGCGGCGAGTGGGATCGGCGAGCGCGGCCAGGACGTCGTCGACGGGTTCGGCCGGTATGGCGGCGTCGGGGCCGTCGCCCGGCGAGGCCGTGGCGGCAGACCTCACGCAGCCTCTTCGGCCCGTGTCTTGAACGCGCCCATCACCTGCGCCCAGCCCTCCGTGTTGTCCTTCAGCGCCCCGCGCTGCGTGTCCTCGCCGCCGTCCAGCGCGGCGAACCCGCTCTCGACCACGCGCAGCCGGATGCCGCCGTCCTCGGGAGTGAGCGTGAACTCGATCAGCGTCGTGTTGCCCTCGCGCAGGTCCTCCCCCTTGTAGGCGCTGGCCCAGCGGTAGGACACGTAGTTCTTCGGATCGACCTTCTCCACCCGCACCGGGAAGTCGCCGTACTTCTCGTCGTGCGCGACGGTGGTCTGGCCGGCGACGGCCGAGGCGCCGGTCGGGGCGACCCAGAAACCGGGCTCGGTCACCAGGGACCAGACCCGGTCCTGGGTGGCGGCGATCAGGGTCTCCCGCTCGATGCGGTCCTGGATGTCGGTGCTCATGGTGTGCTCCCTTGCTCCCGAGGGCGATCTGAACGTGCAACTCCAGGGTTGCACATTGTCGTCCGGACGCGCAACCGCTGGGTTGCACATGTCCCGCCCCCGCTGCTCCGGACAGGTGACCACCCGGTTCGCACCGCCCATTCAGGTACACCACAAGGGGTGAAGCCCGCTCAGCCCACCAACCACAAGGAGGCGCGGTGCCGCGCGACGGATCCACGGAGCCCGACGCGCTCCTGCTCGGGGCCGGGAAGTACTTCCGTCGCGGCAGCACCGCGAACGACCTGCACAGCGTCCAGTACCAGGGCGGGCGCGCCGGCGACGTCTTCTACCGCGACCGCTGGAGCCACGACAAGATCGTCCACTCCACGCACGGCGTCAACTGCACCGGCTCGTGCCGCTGGAAGGTCTACGTCAAAGACGGCATCATCACCTGGGAGACGCAGGCCACGGACTATCCCTCCGTCGGCCCCGACCGCCCCGAGTACGAACCCCGCGGCTGCCCGCGCGGCGCCTCCTTCTCCTGGTACACCTACTCCCCCTCGCGGGTCCGCTACCCCTATATCCGGGGCCTCCTGCTGGAGCAGTTCCGCGCCGCCAAGACCGCCGCCGGCGGCGACCCGGTCGCGGCGTGGGCCGCGATCCAGGCCGACCCCGAACGCCGCCGCGCCTACCAGAACGCCCGCGGCAAAGGCGGCCTGGTGCGCGCCACGTGGGACGAGGCCGTCGACATCATCGCCGCGGCCCACGTCCACACCATCAAGGAACACGGCCCCGACCGCGTCGCCGGCTTCTCCCCCATCCCGGCCATGTCCATGGTCTCCCACGCCTCCGGCGCCCGCTTCATGTCGCTGATCGGCGGCACCATGCTGTCGTTCTACGACTGGTACGCCGACCTGCCGGTGGCCTCCCCGCAGGTGTTCGGCGACCAGACCGACGTCCCCGAGTCCGGCGACTGGTGGGACGCCGCCTACCTGATCATGTGGGGCTCCAACGTCCCGGTCACCCGCACGCCCGACGCGCACTGGATGGCCGAGGCCCGCTACCGGGGCCAGAAGGTCGTGGTCGTCGCCCCGGACTACGCCGACAACGCCAAGTTCGCCGACGAGTGGCTGCACCCGCACCCCGGCACCGATGCCGCGCTGGCCATCGCCATGGGCCACGTCATCCTCAAGGAACACTTCGTCGACGGCCACAACGAGTTCTTCGACTCCTACGTCAAGCAGTTCACCGATCTGCCGTTCCTGGTCACGCTGGCCGAACACGACAGAGGCGGCTACTACGTCCCGGACAAGTTCGTCCGCGCCGCGGACCTGGACGCCCGTACGAGTACCGAAGCCGACACAGCCGACGCAGCCAACACAGCCGACGGCGCCGCCTGGAAGACCGTCGTCCTGGACACCGCCACCGGCCGCCCCGTCGTCCCCAACGGCTCCCTGGGCTTCCGCTGGACCGAGTCCGGCCAGGGCCGCTGGAACCTGGACCTGGACGGCGTCGAACCCCGCCTGAGCCTGCTCGGCCTGCCCGAGGCCATCCCCGCCGAGGTCCTGCTCCCCCGCTTCGACACCGACGGCGGCCCGCACGGCCAGGGCCGCGGCGAGATCCACACCCGCGGCGTCCCGGCCGTCCGGCTGCACCCCGGCGGACCGCTGGTCACGACCGTGTTCGACCTCTTGCTCGCGCAGTACGGCGTGGCGCGCGCCGACCTGCCCGGCGTCTGGCCCGCCGGCTACGACGACGCCACCGCGCCGGGCACCCCGGCCTGGGCCGAGGCGCAGACCTCCGTCCCGGCCCGGCTCGCGGTGAAGATCGCCCGCGAGTTCGCCGACACCGCCGCGAAATCCGGCGGCCGGTGCATGATCCTGATGGGCGCCGGCACGAACCACTGGTTCCACTCCGAGACCATCTACCGGTCCTTCCTGGCCCTGCTCACCCTCACCGGCTGCCAGGGCCGCAACGGCGGCGGCTGGGCCCACTATGTCGGCCAGGAGAAGTGCCGGCCGGCCGGCGGCTGGGCCACCCTGGCCTCGGCCAACGACTGGTCGCGCCCGCCGCGCCAGGCCATCGGCGCCGGTTTCTTCTACCTGAACACCGACCAGTGGCGCTACGACCAGTTCCGCACCGAGGTGCTCACCTCCCCGCTGGCCTCCGGAGCCCTGAAGGGCATGACGGGAGCGGACTGCCTGGCGCGCGCCGCACGGCTGGGCTGGATGCCGTCCTACCCGACGTTCGACCGGAACCCGCTGGACCTCGCCGACGAGGCGCGGGCCTCGGGCAAGGAGCCGGCGGCGCACGTCGTGGAGGAGCTGAAGGCCGGGCGGCTCGGCTTCGCCTGCGAGGACCCGGACGCCCCGCGGAACTGGCCGCGGATCCTGACTCTGTGGCGGGCCAACCTGCTGGGGTCCTCGGCCAAGGGCGCGGAGTACTTCAGCAAGCACCTCCTGGGAACCCACTCCTCGCTCAGCGCCGAGGAAGCCCACGAAGACGTGCGGCCGCGCGACGTGAAATGGCGGCCGCAGGCCCCTGATGGCAAGTTGGACCTGCTGCTGTCGCTGGACTTCCGGATGACGTCCTCGGCGCTGCTGTCCGACGTCGTCCTCCCGGCGGCCACCTGGTACGAGAAGCACGACCTGTCGTCCACGGACATGCACCCCTACATCCATTCCTTCAGCCCGGCCGTCGACCCGCCGTGGCAGGCCCGCACCGACTTCGACGCCTTCCACGCCATCGCCGAGCGCTTCAGCGAACTGGCCGCCGGGCACCTGGACACCCGGCACGACATCGTCGCCGCGCCGTTGCAGCACGACACCCCCGGGGAGATCGCGCAGCCCGGGGGCGTGGTGCTGGACTGGCGGGCCGGCGAATGCGAACCGGTGCCGGGCCAGACGATGCCCGCGCTGGCCGTCGTCGAGCGCGACTACACGGCGGTCGCGGCGAAGATGGCCACGCTGGGGCCGAACGTGGAGAAGCTCGGGCTGCCGGTCAAGGGCCTGAGATTCGTGCCCGACAAGGAAGTCGAGGCCCTGAGGGCGCTCAACGGCACCGCCCGCGGCGGGCCGGCCGACGGACGCCCGCTGATCGACACCGGCATCAAGGCCTGCAACGCGATCCTGCACCTGTCCGGCACCAGCAACGGACGCCTGGCCGTCCAGGGCTTCCGCCAGCTGGAAAAGCTGGTCGGCAAGGAATTCGCGCACCTGGCCGCCGAGAACGAGGGCAAGCAGATCACCTACGCCGACACCCAGGCCGCGCCGGTACCGGTCATCACCTCCCCGGAGTGGTCCGGCAGCGAATCCGGCGGACGCCGCTACGCCCCCTTCACCCTGAACACCGAACACCTCAAACCCTGGCACACCCTCACCGGCCGCCAGCACTTCTACCTGGACCACGACTGGATCCACGAGTTCGGCGAGGCGCTGCCGGTCTACCGGCCGCCGCTGGACATGAACCGGCTGTTCGGCGAGCCCCGGCTCGGGCCGGACGGCCAGGCCGAGATCACCGTCCGGTACCTGACGCCGCACAACAAGTGGTCCATCCACTCCGAGTACCAGGACAACCTGTTCATGCTCTCGCTGTCGCGCGGCGGACAGTGCATCTGGATGTCCGACCACGACGCGGCCGCCATCGGCGTGCGGGACAACGACTGGATCGAGGCGGTCAACCGCAACGGGGTCGTCGTCGCGCGCGCGATCGTCTCCCACCGGATGCCGAAGGGGACGGTCTACATGCACCACGCGCAGGACCGCACCGTCGGCGTCCCCAAGACGGAGAAGACCGGCAAGCGCGGCGGCATCCACAACTCCCTGACCCGCGTGATGCTCAAGCCCACGCACCTGATCGGCGGCTACGCCCAGCTGTCCTGGGCCTTCAACTACCTGGGCCCGACCGGCAACCAGCGCGACGAGGTCACCGTCATCCGGCGCCGCTCGCAGGAGGTCGAGTACTGATATGCCCACGAGCGAAGCGAGTCGCGAACGGAGTGAGCCATAAATGCGCTGTATGGCACAGATCGCGATGGTGATGAACCTCGACAAGTGCATCGGCTGCCACGCCTGCTCGGTCACGTGCAAGCAGACCTGGACCAACCGGCGCGGCATGGAATACGTCTGGTTCAACAACGTCGAGACCCGCCCGGGCCTGGGATACCCGCGGCGCTACTCCGACCAGGAACGATGGAAGGGCGGCTGGGAGTTGGACCGGCGCGGCCGGCTGAAGCTGAAGCAGGGCGGCCGGCTGAAGAAGCTCGCCGAGATCTTCGCCAACCCGGTGCTGCCCACCGTCGATGACTACTACGAGCCCTGGACGTACGACTACGGGAACCTCCAGCAGGCACCGCTGGGCGACGACTACCCCGTGGCCCGGCCCCGCTCGCTGCTGACCGGCAAGCCCATGGACACCGTGCGGTGGAGCGCCAACTGGGACGACAACCTCGGCGGTACCTCCGAGCGCGGGGATCAGGACCCGATCGTGCAGAAGATGCGCGAGGAGGTCGGGGAGAGCGTGCGGTTCTCCTTCGAGGAGGCGTTCATGTTCTACCTGCCGCGGATCTGCGAACACTGTCTGAACCCGGCGTGTGTGGCCTCCTGTCCGTCCGGCGCGCTGTACAAGCGGACCGAGGACGGCATCGTGCTGGTCGACCAGGACCGCTGCCGGGGGTGGCGGCAGTGCGTCACGGCCTGCCCCTACAAGAAGATCTACTTCAACCACCGCACCGGCAAAGCCGAGAAGTGCACGTTCTGCTATCCGCGCGTCGAGGTCGGGTTGCCGACGGTCTGCTCGGAGACCTGCCCGGGACGGCTGCGCTACCTGGGCGTCATGCTCTACGACGCCGACCGGGTCGCCGCCGCGGCCGAGACCGCCGACGACCGCGACCTTTACGAGGCGCAACTCGGCGTGTTCCTGGACCCCGACGACCCCGAGGTGGCGCGCGCCGCCGAGGCCGCCGGCATCCCGTACGAGTGGATGCAGGCCGCGCGGCGCTCGCCGGTGCGCAAGCTGATCTGCGACTACAAGGTGGCGCTGCCGCTGCACCCGGAGTTCCGCACACTGCCGATGGTCTGGTACGTCCCGCCGCTGTCGCCGGTGGTGGAGGCCATCGCCGAGTCCGGCTATGACGGCGAGGACGGGGACAACCTGTTCGGCGCCATCGACGCGCTGCGGATCCCGATCGAGTACCTGGCGGAGCTGTTCACCGCCGGAGACGTCGTTCCGGTGCGTGCGGCGTTGGGGCGGCTGGCCGCGATGCGCGCGTACATGCGGGAGGTGAACCTCGGGACCGCTCCGGAGGAGCCTTCGGTGGAGATCGAGGAGATGTACCGGCTGCTGGCGATCGCCAAGTACGACGAACGCTATGTGATTCCCACGGCGGCGATGGCTGATGCGCACGCTATGGAAGAGGCGGCGTTGGGGACCGGATGCAGCGTCGACTACGCCGATGCCCAGACCGGGTCCGTCGGCGAGAACGGGCCCTTCGGCGATGACTCGGGGAAGAAGAAGCGGCTTCCGTTGATCTCGCTGGAGGACTTCCGCGGGATGCGGCGGCGGCAGACGGCGGACAAGGAGGAGGAGATCTGATGCGCCGGGGTTCCAGCGCCGCCGCTGTCGGCCGGCGGGATCGGGTGGTCCTTCAGGCCGCCGCACATCTGCTCGACTATCCCGATGCGGCGTGGCGGGAGCGGCTTCCGTTGGTGCGCTCGGCGTTGGCGGCGGTCGGGGGGCGTGCCGCGCGCACGCTGGTGGCGTTCGCGGATCAGGCCTCGGCGACGCCGGCCACGGAGGCGGCCGCGCACTACGTCGAGGTGTTCGACTTCAAGAACCGGCACAGCCTGTATCTGACGTGGTGGCTCGACGGGGACACGCGGCGTCGGGGCGCGTCGCTGGTCGAGCTCAAGGCGACGTTCCGCGAGGCGGGGTTCGACTTCGGCGAGACGGAGCTGCCGGATTACCTGCCGGTGGTGCTGGAGTTCACCGCGGCGAGCGGGGATGTGGGGCTGCTGCTGCGGCACCGGCCGGGGCTCGAGTTGCTGCGGCTGGCGCTTCTGGAGCATGGGACGGCGTACGGGTCGGCGCTGGAGGCGGTGTGCTCCACGCTGCCGGGGCCCTCGCCCAAGGACCGGGCCGCCGCGCGGGCGCTGGCCGCCGCCGGGCCGCCGCGCGAGACGGTCGGGCTGGATCCGGACACCGCGGCGCTGCGTCCGTACGGCCACCTCGACCTGCTGCCCGTACTGACACCGGACCGATAGAGGAGCACGGCATGCAGACGTTCCTGTGGGGCGCGCTCCCCTACATCGTCATCGCGATCCTGGTCACCGGCCTGGTGTGGCGCTACCGATATGACAAGTTCGGCTGGACGACGCGCTCGTCGGAGAGCTACGAGCGGCGGATCCTGAACATCGCATCGCCGATGTTCCACTACGGCCTGCTGTTCGTGTTGGCGGGGCACCTGATGGGGTTGTTCGTGCCCTCGTCGTGGACCGACGCGCTGGGCCTGCACGAACACGGGTACAACCTGCTGTCGCTGTTCGCGGGGACAGCCGCCGGGGTGCTGGCGGTCGTCGGCATCCTGATGCTCATCTACCGGCGGCGCACCACGCCGGCGGTGTTCCTGGCCACCACCCGCAACGACAAGCTGATGTACCTGGTGCTGCTGACCGCGATCGTCATGGGGCTGGTCGCCAAGCTCACGCACGCCGGACTCGCCAAGGGCTACGACTACCGCGCCACCATCGCCCCCTGGGCCCGCAGCCTGTTCCTGCTGCAGCCGAAAACCGGGCTGATGGCCCAGGCCCCGATCCCGTTCCAGATCCACGCGGTGATCGGCATGCTGCTGTTCGCCCTGGTGCCGTTCACGCGCCTGGTCCACATGTTCAGCGCGCCGATCCACTACCTGTTCCGGCCGTACATCGTGTACCGCAGCCGCGACCCCCGCGGCCTGAGCGAGGCGCCGGTGCGTCGCGGGTGGGAGGGGATCGGGAGCTAGGAGCGGCCCCTTCATCCCGATCCTGAGCGGGGCTTGATGTCCTTCGGTTGAGAGTAATCCAGTTGAGACCACCGTCAGCGGTCGGCCAGGATTGCCGCTTGGAAAGGGGATCAGGCGGTGTCGACCCAGGTGATCGTGATCAACGGCGGCTCGAGTTCCGGCAAGTCCGGGATCGTCCGCTGCCTCCAGGCCGTCCTGCCCGATCCGTGGCTGCGCATCGGCGTCGACGACCTCATCGCCGCGCTGCCCCCGGCGCTGACGGACGCCGGCGGCGGCATCCAGGTCGGCGAGCAGGGCCGGGTCGGGATCGGCGAGGGCTTCCGGGCCGCGGAGACCGCCTGGACCACCGGCATCGCGGCCATGGCCCGTGCCGGGGCGCACGTGATCATCGACGATGTCTTCCTGGGCGGCGCAAGTTCGCAGGAACGAACCCGTGCCCTGCTGGACGGTCTGGACGTGCTGTGGGTCGGCGTGCACTGTGACGCCGCGGTCGCGGCCGGCCGCGAGATCGCCCGCGGCGATCGGGTGTCCGGCATGGCCGCGTCGCAGGCGGAGCTGGTGCACGAGGGCGTGCGCTACGACGTCGAGGTCGATACCAGCCGCAGCGAGGCCGTCGACTGCGCGCGCACCATCGCGGCGCATCTTCGGGAAAGGCCGTAGCCGCACCGGGCAGGCGCTCCGCAACCTTCGGCGGCGTTGGACGGCGAGCGAGGCCGGGCCCGGGATCTCCGTCATAGACGCGGTACTCGCGCAGGAACCGATGCGGACCGACTACCCGATGAAGCCCGAGAGCGTGGCCATCGCCGAGGACGAGTACGGGGAGAAGCTGATCCGCGTGTCGACGCAGGCTCAGGTGCGCGCGCTGCGGCGGGTGCGGGGAAAGGGCGGGCGGCCGTGAGGCGTGACGACGGATGTGGGACCTGCTGCGCACTGGCCGCCTGAACCACACCGGCATGTGGCACGAACTCACCCCCGAGGACAGGCTTGCGTGGCTGTCGGTGGCTCTGTCGTCCCGGAAGTACCAGCAACGGGGAAAGCCCGATGCTCCCGCAGGCCAGGTCTTCACCTTGGACGGCCTGCACATCGTGGACAGGGACAGCGCCTCCCCCTCGGCGATCGCGAGGTCGTGCTGTTCGACCTGATCGTGGAGATCTTCGAGCGCCGGGGGGTGAGCGTGATCCTTCGGTGAGGGCGGATGTGTGGAGGGTGCGCGCCTGATAGAACCGGCGGCATGGCGATAACGTGGTCGACTCTTGAGGCGGCCCTCGACGGAGCCGACAGTGCTGCCGCAGTGCTCGACGCGCTGACATCCGCGTCGATGGCCGAGCTGCAGGAGACGCTGGACGCAATCGGCGCCGGCGAGGCCGGTCCGCTGCTGGCCGGGGGCGGTCAGCTGCTGGCCGCCGAGCGGACTGAAGACCGAGAGCAGCTGGACACCGCCCTGGAGGTCATCGACCGGAGCCTGGCCGCCGACGAAGGCGACTCGGGCGATGCGGCGCGGATCGAGGTATTGGCGGCCCTGATCGCCGCAGTCATTAGTGCGGACGCCGAGCAAGTGCGCCGCCGGGCAACCATGGTGTTCGCAGCGAGAGAAGCGCATCTTGCGGCAGTACGCGATCGGCTCGACAAGAAGGCGCGCAAGGATGAGTTCCAGGCGAGCGGCCGGGTGCTGGCGAACGCCTTCCGGGTCTTGCTGCAGGAGACAGCTCCGCAGAAGGCGAAGTCCCGGTTCGGGCGGCGCGGGCGGGGGTGACTGCTTGCTCGTGGCCGACGGCTGAGGGCCGGTGAATTATCGTGCCGACATGGACACGACGCCGAACCTGCGCCCCGCCGTCCGCGCGATCATCCTCGACGAGGACGATCGGATTCTGCTCTGCCGGTTCGACTTCCCTCATCCGGCGGTACCGCGTCGGACGAAGTCCGTGTGGGCTGCTCCCGGCGGCGGTATCGAGACCGGCGAGGGTCTGCTGGAGGCCTTGCGGCGTGAGCTTCGCGAGGAGACGGGCCTGGCGGTCAACATCGATCCGCCGCATGTCTGGCACCAGGTGGTGGTGGCCGCCGGCCACGCGCCGGGCTTCGACGGTGTCATCAATGACTACTTCCTTGTCCGCGCGCAGCACTTCGAGCCCTGCGGCGAGCTGTCGGACGAGTTGCTCGCCGCGGAGAACCTTGCCGCGTTCCGTTGGTGGCAGCTTTCGGAGCTCGCCGGTTATACGGGGCCTGATGTTTTTTCGCCCCGCGACCTCGCGACACTGCTGACGGCGCTTCTCGCGACGGGGGTGCCCGACCAGCCGGTTGAGCTGGAGCTGTGACAAGCTCGCCGGCCGGCCCGCCCCGAAAGACGAACCGGCCGGCGCCCTCACCGAGCTTCAGCCCTGCCGAGCCTTAGCACTGCCGAGCTTCAGCCCTGCCGAGCCTCAGCTCTCACCGAACCTCAGCCCTGCCGAGCCTCACCCCCGACCACCGCCACATAACCCGCCGCCCGCATCGTGAAGACCCCCCGCCCCTGCGTGCGGCTCCGCAGCCGCGTCGCGTAGCCGAACACCTCGGCCAGCGGCACCGTCGCCGTCACCACCGCCGCGCCGGGGCGGCTCGTGGAGTCGGTGACCCGGCCGCGGCGGGCCGCGAGGTCGCCGAGGACGGCGCCGACGCCGTCCTCCGGGGTGGTGACCGTCAGTTCGGCGACCGGTTCCAGCAGCGTCAGGTTGCTCGCGCGCAGGGCTGCGCGCAGGCCGAGGGAGCCGGCGGTGCGGAAGGCCATCTCCGAGGAGTCCTTCACGTGCGTCGAGCCGTCGACCAGGGTCACGTGCAGGCCGGTCACCGGGTGGCCGGCCAGGGGACCGCTCGCCAGGGCGTCGCGGCAGCCCGCCTCGACCGCGCGGATGTACTCGCGGGGGACGCGGCCGCCGGTGACCTTCGACTCGAAGGCGAAGCCGATGTCGCCGACGTTGTCCGTCAGTGGCCTGATGTCCAGGACCACGTGCGCGAACTGGCCCGAGCCGCCCTCCTGTTTGACGTGCCGGTACACGAAGCCGGTCACGCCCGACACCACCGCCTCGCGCAGCGCGACCTGCGGGCGTCCCACGTTCACCGCGATCCCCTTGTCTCTGCGGATCTTCTCCACCGCCACCTCCAGGTGCAGCTCGCCCAGGCCCGACAGCAGCGTCTGCCCTGTCTCAGGGTCCGTACGCACCGTCAGCGACGGGTCCTCCTCGACCGCGCGCGCCAGCGCCGTCGCCAGGCGGCCGGTGTCGGCGTTGCGGTCGGCCTCGACGGCGACCGACACCACCGGGTCGGCGGCGTCCGGGTCCGAGCCCTCCAGCAGGATCGGGGCGCCGGGGGCGGCCAGCGTCGCGCCGGTCACGGCGTGCTTCGGGCCGACCAGGGCGACGATGTCGCCGGCCGCCGCCTGCTCGACCTCGGTGTGCCGGTCGGCCTGCACGCGCAGGATGCGGCCCACGCGCTCGGTCCGGCCGGCGCCGACGTCCAGGACCGCGTCGCCCTTGCGCAGCGTTCCGGAGTAGACGCGCACGAACGTCAGCCGCCCCGTGCCGGTCGCCTGCACCTTGAACACCAGCGCCGCCAGCGGTTCGGCCGGGTCGGCGGCCCGCTGCCGCGCGGCATCGTCGCCGTCCGGCTCGCCGACGCCGCGCAGCGCCGGCCGGTCCGCGGGCGAAGGAAGGTACGCGATCACCGCGTCCAGCAGCGGTTCGACGCCCCGGTTCTTGTACGCCGCGCCGCACAGCACCACGACGACCTCACCGGCAGCCGTCAGCTCGCGCAGAGCCGCCGCCAGCGTCTGCTCGGAGAGCTGCGAGCGCTCCACGAACTCCTCCAGCGCCGCCGCGTTCCGCTCGGCCACCGCCTCCTCCAGCATCCGACGACGCCGCAGCGCCTCCTGAGCCAACGCATCGGGGACAGCGGACGAGATCATCTCGCCCGAACCGTCGACCCATGTCAGGGCCCGCATACCGATCAGATCGACGACGCCGCCGAACTCGCCCTCGGCACCGATCGGCATCTGCACCGCCAGCGGGACCGGATGCAGCCGGTCCCGGATGGAGGCGATCGCCTTGTCCAGGTCGGCTCCGGTCCGGTCCATCTTGTTGACGAACGCGATCCGCGGCACGCCGTACCGGTCGGCCAGCCGCCACACCGACTCGCTCTGCGGCTCCACGCCGGCCACGGCGTCGAACACCGCGACCGCGCCGTCGAGCACCCGCAGTGAGCGCTCGACCTCCGCGGAGAAGTCGACGTGCCCGGGGGTGTCGATGAGGTTCAGCCGGTGCCCGGCCCAGTCGCAGCTGACGGCGGCGGCGAAGATGGTGATGCCGCGGTCGCGCTCCTGGGAGTCGAAGTCGGTGACGGTGGTGCCGTCGTGCACCTCGCCGCGCTTGTGCACGGCGCCGGTCAGGAACAGCACGCGCTCGGTGACGGTGGTCTTGCCGGCGTCCACGTGGGCCAGGATGCCCAGATTACGGACCAGGGACAGGGAACGGCGGGTGGATTCAGCACGCATGATGGATCGATCCTTGAAAGAATTCGCTGTGGATCAGGACAGCGCGATACCCGGACACGGCGCCGCGGCCAGGAGCGCATGTGGCATCAGAAAGCGCACATGCATCACAGCGCACGCGACATCAGGCCTCATATTTCAGGGGCCGAAGAAAAGGTCCGGAAGGTGTCTCAGCGCAGGCCGCGCAGCCGGCGCCGAGCCGGCGAAGACACCAGGATCACCTCGAAGCGGTGCCGGGAAACCGTGCCATGTCCGTGGACGAAGGCCGAGCCGCCGCGTGTCATGATCCCTCCCCGTCTTCGAAGTTTGGCCGATGCGCCGAGGCTAGCCGATCACCCGCGACGGCGAAACTGGTTTCCGCCAGGGCCGCGCCTTCGGCGGCGGCGGATGACCGCGGCGGGCGTCAGGTGTTTGACTGGCGCCATGCGCATCGATCTCTTGGTGGACGGCCACCCGGTCGCCGTCCGTGATCTGGAGCCGGCCGACGAGGAAGCGGTCCTGGCGGTCTTCGCCGCCTCCGACGACTGGTTCGTCGCCGCCACCGGCCAGCCCTCGGCGCCCGGGGACGTGCAGAGTGCCTACTACTCGCTGCCCGAGGGCTACGAGTTCGACGACAAAGTACTGCTGGTCATCGAGGCGGCCCGGGAGGTCGTCGGCTTCGTGGACGCGCTGCGCGGCTACCCGCACCTCGCCTCGGTCGGCATCGGCACCTTCCTGATCCGCCCGGAGTTCCGGCGGCTGGGGATCGGGACGGCGGTGGCCAGGGCGCTGTCGGCGGCGGCGGCCGAGCAGGACATGGTGCAGATCAGCACGCATGTCGTCGAGGGCTGGGCCCCGGGCCGCAAGTTCCTGGCCACCCTGGGCGCCACGTTTTCCAAGCCGGCCGTGCCCGGCGGGGCGGGGAACCGCAATATGGGGCTGGATGAGGGCACGAAGAAAGTGATCCCCGCCACCATCGCGATCGGTTGACACCCGTGACCGGCATAACCGTCGGCACCGTCGAACACTGTGAGCGATTCTCAAGTCATCGTCAGTAGCCATAGATCACCTACTGTGCGATACTTTTCACAAGAACAGAACATCGGTTCCCATTCAGCACGCCTCGGCACTACGAGGTGAAATCAGACCTCTTGCCCAGGGGGCGCTCGCATGCGGGGAGTTCTCGACGGCGCGCTGACGCGTGCCCGATTGCTGCCACCGGACACCGCCGACTTCACCGGCCGGCTCGGCGAACTGGCCGAGCTGACCGGCCCGAACGCCTTCTCCCCGCACGCCGCCGCGCTGTTCGTGGTGACCGGCGCCGGCGGGACCGGCAAGACCGCGCTGGCGGTCCGCGCCGCGCGGCTGGCCGGCGACTCCTTCCCGGACGCGCACCTGTACGCCGACCTCGGCGGCTACACCGGCGCGCCGACCCCGGTGCCGGACGTGCTGCGCCGCTTCCTTCGCGCCCTGGGCGCCACCGGTCCGCTGCCGGCCGACCAGACCGAACTGGTCGGCATGTTCCGCACCACGCTGGCCGGCCGCAGGGCCCTGGTGGTCCTGGACGACGCCGCCGACGAGGCGCAGGTGCGGCCACTGCTGCCGGCCGGCCCGGACACCCTGGCGGTGGTCACCAGCCGCAACTGGCTCGGCGGGCTGGCCGGGGCCTTGCCGCTGCGCCTGGGGCCGATGCCGGAGGCCGAGGCCGCGGCGATGCTGGCCCGGGTGCTGGGCGCGCGCTGGACCGGTTCGGAGGAGGTGGACGGGCTGCTGGCGCTGTGCGGCCATTTGCCGCTGGCGATCCGGATCGCGGCCGCGCGGCTGCTGTCCCGGCCGCAGATGAGCATCGACGACCTCTGCGAACAGCTGCGGGACGAGCGCCGCCGGCTCAAACGGCTCACCGCCGGCGACATCACCGTACACGGCGTCCTGACGTCCTCCTACGACGCCTTGGAGGCCGCGGACCGCATGGTGTTCCGGCGGCTGGCGTTGCTGCGCGGTTACGACTTCTGCCCGGAGGCCGCGGCGCAGGTCTCGGGGATCGCCCGGGAGGAGGCGCAGGAGGCGCTGGACCGGATGGCCGACCGCAGCGTGGTCCGTCCCGAGGCCGAGACCGGCCGCTACAGCCTGCATTCGCTGGCCCGGCTGTTCGCGGCCGACCGGCTCGCCGCCGACGAGACGCCCGAGGCGGCGAGCGCCGCCGAGGCCGGGCACCTGCGGTGGGTGCTGTCCCGGCTGCGGGACGCCGCGGATCTGGTGAACCCGTGCCTGGTGCGGCTGCCGGCCGACCAGACCGACCACACCGAACACGCCGGCGGCGGACGCGCCGAGACCGACGCCATCGCCGACGCCCGCACCCGTCCCCGGGACGGCGCCCCGGCGCACCGCGAGGCCGCGCTGGCCTGGCTGGACGCCGAACGCCACAACCTGCTGGCACTGGTCCGGCACCACCGCCGCTCCGGCGACCCGGCCGTGTGCTGGATCATCCCGGATGCCCTGCGCGGCTACTACCTCCAGCGCCGCCGCCTGCGGGAGTGGACGCGCATGGCGGACATCGGGATGGCCGTCGCGCGGCACGAGCGGAACCTGCGCGCGCAGGCCGCCATGCATCTGAGTCTCGGCATGGCCGGCTTCGCCGCGAACCGGCCGGCCGAGGCCGAGGAGCATTATCAGCGCACGGTCGAGCTGGGCCTGGGCTCGGGCTGGCGGGAGATCGAGGCCGCGGCCTACCGCAACCTGGCCGGCATCGCCCTCACGCACGGCGACAACGCCACCTCCGAGAAGTACATGTCGCTGTGGGCGGAGCTGAGCCAGCGGCTGGACCCGCGGCTGCCCTCGGCACCGCCGGCTCAGGACGACGCGTGCGCCGTGGACCAGAGCGCCGCCTCCGGCGCCGAAGCCCAAACCCAAGCCCAAGCCCAAGCCCACGACACACCGCAGAACACATACGGCTCCGCGGCGGCCGAGGAGTGGTCGGTCCTCAGCCGCCGCGAGCAGACCGTGGCCAGACTGGTCGTGCAGGGTCTGACCAACCAGCAGATCGCCAAGCGGATCCGGTGCTCGCCGGAGACGGTGAAGTTCCACCTGCGGAACATCTTCCGCAAGCTGGGCATCGGGTCGCGCGTGGAGATCGCCCGGTTCGTGCTGGCCTCGGGAACGTCGAGCTAGTCGAGGTGGTCGAGGTGGCAGGCACGCCGGAGCGCTCAGACGGTTAGACGGTCAAAAGGTCAGACGGTCAGCACCTCCAGCAGGCTGAGATCCACCGAGATCCCGCCGACCGCACCGGGCCGGCAGCGGTAGGTGGCCAGCTCCAGGCCCAGACTGTCGGCCATGACGCGCAGCCGTTCCTTGTTGCCCAGCGTGTTGAAGCCCAGGAAGATCCGGCCGCCGGGGTTCAGCAGCCCCGGGCCCTGGCTCAGGAACCTGCTGTGCGCGGCGTAGCCCCGGTCGAAGAAGGCCCATTGCAGCTCGTCGAGGTACTCGAACTCCTCCGGGGCGTCGATGACGTTGGAGTTCCAGTAGATGACGTCGTAGCGGCGCCCGGCCTCCAGCGCGTCGAACAGGTCGCTTCTCAGGACCCTGACCCGGTCGGCCACGCCGTGCCGCCGGGCGTTGGCCTCGGTGTTCGCCACGGCCGCCGCGGAGATGTCCACGGCGGTGACGTGCGCGCAGCCGGCCAGCGCGGCGGTGACCGCGGTGACCCCGGCGCCCGAGCCGATCTCCAGGAACGCCCCGCCGATCGGGTAGGGCAGCCAGGAGGAGAACAGCTCGGTGGAGGCGGTGTGCACCGGGGCGAAAACCCCGGGGAGCAAGGACCAGGTGCGGCCCAGGAGCTCGAAGTGGTCCGGGCGGCCGTCGAGCTCGCCATGCCGCTCGGTCAGGGCGGCTCCGGCCGCCATGGCGTCGACTCCCATCACGATCCCCGCTTCGTGATGGACCGGCCCGCTGCCCGCGCCGCCGTATGGCCGCTCAGTCGGGTGAAGCGATGGCCTTCCTTGAATGACAGCATGCGCATCGGCTGTCTCCTTGTCCGGTGAGGGGTGGACCGAGCTCCATCATGCGCTCAGCCCTCCGTCGACCACCAGGTCGTGGCCGACGACGTAGGAGGCCTCGTCGGAGACCAGCCAGCGCACGGCGGCGGCGATCTCCGCGGGGGCGGCCAGGCGGCCGATCGGGACGGTGCGGGCCACGCGCGCGTCGCGCTCGGCCTGGCTCTCGTCGTCCCACGCCGCCAGGGCCGTGTCGGTGGGGCCGGGGCTCACGGCGTTGATCCGGATGCCCCAGCCGACGCACTCGCGGGCCGCGGTGCGGGTCAGGATGCTCAGGGCGGCTTTGCTGGCCGCGTACACGCCCTGGTTCTCCTCGCGCATCGGGATGCCGATGCGCGAGACCACGTTGACCACCGCTCCCCCGCCGCCGCGGCGCATGAGGTCGATCTCCTGCTGCAGGCACAGCCACACGCCGGTGAGGTTCACGCCGATCACGGCGTCCCATTCGGCGCGCGGGGTCTGCGCGACCGGGCCCCAGGAGGGCCGGCCGGCGTTGTTCACCGCGATGTCCAGCCGCCCGTGCTCGTGCTCGATCGCGGCGAACAGCGCCCGCACGGCGCCGGCGTCGGTGACGTCCACGATGTGTGCCTGGGCGCCGGCCGGCACGACCGGCGCCCAGGATTGGCCGCCCACAAGCGACTCGCCGCCCCACACAGCGGTCGCCTCGTCGGCCAGCTCGACGGTCTGCTCCAGCGTCGCGGCGGTCCGGCCGGCCACGATCACCCGGGCCCCGGCGGCGGCCAGAGCGACCGCCACGGCCCGGCCGATGCCCGAGCCGCCTCCGGTGACCAGGGCCGTCCGGCCGGCCAGTCCGTCCGCGCGCATGTCAGACCTCTGTTCTGGTTGGGCCGCCGTCCGCGTCCGGGCCGAAGACGGCCCGGACGCGGACGTCCAGCAGGGCCTGGGCCCCGGTGGAGGAAGGCCAGGGCACCCGATTACGGGAGATCAGGACCCTGGCGGTCTGGTGGTCCTCGCCCACGACGCGGCGGGCGGAGGCGGGCAGGGGAATGGATCCGGCGATCCGGCCGTCGGCCTTGTTGAACAGCCCGCGCCCGGCCGCCGGGAGGCTCGGGACGGCGTTCCCGGCGGGAGCCGCCCGGAACGCCGCCGCACTGTTGACCAGCTCGCCGCCTGGCTCGGCGGGGAACGCCACCCCGCCGAACAATCCGGCCAGCCCGATCTCCCGGGCCAGTCGGAGTATCGCCGCGTCGAGGTGGAACGGGAAGACCCGGTCCACCCCCCGCTCTGCGATCAGCGTCCGGAGACCCGCCACGAACTCCGGGGCGGCGAGCCGGTCGTCATAGAGCAGCTCCGCACCCTGACGGCCCGGCGGCGGGACCAGGATGAGCGGCTCGCCCTCCGCCAATCCGTTCACCCGCCGGACGTATGCCAGGAACCCCTCGTCGGGGCGCGACGGCAGAACCAGAACATCACCGTCCTGTGCGAACCACACCATGCGGTGCGAGATCACGGACAGGAACCGCCGGTACTCCGACGGCAGGGCGCCTTCGCCCTCGGCGGTCTCCTCGGTGAGCTGGTTGCCGATGATGAGCTGACTCATGAGCATCAGCCTCGCCTGACCCGGGGCCGGCGACAACTGCCCGTTGGGGTAGGCACGGCGCCGAGCAGGCCTCGGGTGGGAGGGCGGTGATCACCTACCCGAACGGGTGGGTGTGAGGGCCTTGCGATCTTCCGTATCGTCTTCCAGAGATCCGCCGAACCGGTGGAGATCGAGCGTGACAATCGGACCATCCGTGAGTGGGAACAACAGGCGCCTTACACAGTGCCGCAGGCAGCAGCCGCCACGAGCTGAGGGCGCCACGCTTTCGGGCTAACCGCTGGTGTCGGCCACAACCCGGAGCGGGGCCGGTTTGTCGCGCCGAACAAACCGGGGAACTGCGCGTAACGCACGCGGACACGCCGCGTTTGCCATGCGTGGAGATCAGGGAAGCGGCCATCGCCGCCATGGGCCGGGTCGAGCTCGAGGAGCTCATCGACCGCGCGGTGCAGCCGGACGTTCCGCTGCGGGTGCTGTTCGCGGCCCTGGACCGGTACACCGAGCTGCTGCGCCCGGTGCTCGACGACGAGCCCGCGCCGGCCGCGTCGGCCGAGCCGGCCGAGCCCGGGGGGATGGTCCTGCCGGTGGCGCCGGGCCCGCCGCGGCACACTGGGCCCCCGGGCCCACCGGAGTGACAATCGCTTGAGAGGTCCGGCGCACCTGGCCGACCTTGATGATCACTGTCTCTTGCCCGCGCCGGGCCGCCCCTCTTAGCCTGAGCTGTATTCGCTGATCAAAACCGGCTCGGCGCGCCACCAAGAGCGGGACACCAAGCGCGCGCCACCAAGAGAAGTACAGGACCAAGAGAAGTGCAGGGATCTGTCAGAACGTGAACGCGATCCGGTTTCAGGTCCTGGGCCCGCTGCGGGGCTGTCGCGGCGATGAGGAGCTGGCCACGGGCAGCCCGCAGCAGCAGGCCATGCTGGCCGCGCTGTTGCTGCTGCCGGGGCGGACCGCGAGTTCGGCGGAGCTGATCGACGCCCTGTGGGGCGACCAGCCGCCGAGCCGGGCGCGCTCGATCCTGCGGACCTACGCCTGGCGGTGGCGGCGGGTGCTGGACCCGGACGCCGCCGACGGCGCCGCCTCGGAGGTGCTGGTCTCGCTGGCCGGCGGTTATCGGCTCGCGCTGCCCTCGTTCAGGGTTCTTCACGGTCCCGGCGGCGACGCCGGCTCCTCGCTCGCCGCGCCGAACGGGCTCGCACGCTCTGAAGGGCCGGAGCAGACCGAGCAGACCGAGCGGACCGCGCGGAACGAATGGACGGAGTGGACCGAGTGGCCCGGCCGCTCCGAGGACACCCCGCCGGTCGACGCCGAACAGGCCGAGCGCTGGGCCGCCGAGGCGGACAAGGCCGGCGCGGCCGGCGCGCCGGAGCAGGCTCGGGAGCTGCTCCGGCGCGCCGTGGACCTGTGGACCGGGGTGCCGCTGGCCGGCGTGCCGGGCCCGTTCGCCGAACGGCAGCGGCGGCGCTTCGCCGAGCTGCGGCTGAGCCTGGTGGAGCGGCGGATCGCGCTGGACGTGGAGCTGGGGCGCGGGGCCTCGTGCGTGCCGGAGCTGCGGGCGCTCAGCGACGAGCACCCGCTGCGCGAGCGGTTGTACGCGCTGCTGATGCGCGCGCTGTCGCAGTCCGGGCGGCAGGCCGACGCGCTGGCGGCGTTCACCGCGGCGCGGCGGCTTCTGATCGACGAGCTGGGCGTGGAGCCGGGCGCGGAGCTGCGGGCGGTGCACGCCGAGGTCCTTGCCGGCGGGGTGCCGGGATCGCATGGCGCGCCAGGGTCAGTGGCGATTTCGGGGATATCAGGGATACCCGGGATATCAATAATATCGGGGATTCCTGTGATTCCAGGGATATCGGGCATATCAGGAACGCCGGCCCCGGCCGAACCGAGCATCCCGCGCCCGGCGCAGCTGCCGCCGGCCGAACCGGACTTCGTCGGCCGCGCCGCGCCGGCCGAACGGCTCGGCGCGGAGTTGGCCGCCGGTGTCGGCGCCAACGCCGCCCCGACGGTGCTGGCGGTGGCCGGGATGGGCGGCGTCGGCAAAAGCACGCTGGCACTGCACGTCGCGCACCGCGCGCGCCCCGCCTTCCCCGACGGCCAGCTCTACGCCGACCTGCGCGGCACCGGCGCCTCCCCGGTCCCGCCGCAGGCCGTGCTGGAGGACTTCCTGCACGCCCTGGGCGTGCCGGCCGAGCAGATCCCGGAGGGCACGGCGGCGCGCGCGTCGCTGTTCCGGACCGTGCTCGACGGCCGGCGGCTGCTGATCGTGCTCGACGACGCGGCCAACGCCGCGCAGGTCAGGCCGCTGCTTCCGGGGGCCGGCGGCTGCGCGGTGCTGGTGACCAGCCGGGCCCGGCTGGTCGCGCTGCCGAAGTCGGCGCAGGTGTGGCTGGACGTGTTCGACGACACCGAGGCCCTGGGCCTGCTGGCCCGGGTCGCCGGCCCCGAGCGGCCGCAGGCCGAGCCCGAGGCGGCCCGGCTGCTGGTCACCGCCTGCGGGCGGCTGCCGCTGGCGGTGCGCATCGTGGCCGCGCGCCTGGCCGCGCGGCCGGCCTGGACCGTGGCCTCGCTGGCCGGGCGCCTGGCCGACGAGCGGTCCCGGCTGCGGGAGCTGCGGATCGGCGAGCTGGCCGTGGCGCCGGCCTTCGAGGTCGGATACCAGCAGCTCACCGCCGCGCAGGCGCGGGCGTTCCGGCTGCTGGGCGCGGTCGAGGCGGCCGAGATCGGGCTGAGCGCCGCGGCCGCCGTACTGGAGCTCCCGGTGGCCGAGGCCGAGGCGGTGCTGGAGTCGCTGGTCGACGTGGCGATGCTGGAATCGCCGGCCGAACACCGCTACCGGCATCACAGCCTGCTGCGGGACTTCGCGCACGGCGCGGACGGGGACGCCGGGCGCGCGGCGGCCGAAGGGCTGCGGGCACGCTCGCGACTGCTCCGGTTCCTGCTGGCCGGGGCGTGCGCGGCGTTCGAGGCGGTGGTGCCCGGGGACCCGATCCGCGAGACGCTGGCGCCGCAGGGCGTCGGCGAGTTCGAGGTCGAGGTCGAGTTCGAGGCCGGCTCCCCCGCCGCCGCGCAGGCCTGGGCCCGCGGCGAGGCGGCCACCGCCGCGGAGCTGACGGCGCGGATCGCGGCCGAGGCGCTGGCCGGGGGCGAGGCGGCCGAGGCCTACCGGGAGCTGGTCCCGGCCGCCGTCAACCTGCTGATAGCGCTGAGTCCCTTCGGGCCGGGACCGTGGGGACGCCGGACCGCGGCGGCGGTGCAGGACCTGGCGCGCGCCGCCGAGCGGGCCGGGGACGTGCGCAGCCAGGGCCGGGCGTGGTTCCTGGCCGGGAACACCGCGCTGGCGGCGGGCCGGCCGGACGAGGCCGCGCAGCACGGCCGCTGGGCGCTGGAGCTGTGCACCCTGGCCGAGGACCCGGTGATCGCCCGCCAGGTGCTCAACGACCTGGGCGTGATCGCGCACGGCCGCGGCGCGTACGACGAGGCCGCGGGCCTGTTCGGCGAGGCGGTGGCGCTGGCCCGGGCCCTGGGGCACCGCAGCGGCGAGGCCAGCTCGCTGCTGAACATGGCGGTCTCCCGGCTGCGCGCCGGACGCGCCGCCGAGGTCCTCGCCGACTGCGACGGCCTGCTGGCCTCGGCGCACGAACGCGGCGACGCGGCCTCGGCGGCGCAGACCCGCTATGTCAGCGGGCTGGCACTGGCCGCGCTGGAACGCCCGGCCGAGGCGGCCGAGCGCTTCGAGACGGCCGCGGTCGAATGGAGCACGCTGGGTGCCCTGGACCGTGCCGCCCGCGCCCGCTTCCAACTGGCCAAGGCCTTGCACACGCTCGGCGCCGACGCATCGGCGCGCGACCACGCGCACGCGGCCCTGGCCGAGTTCGAGGCCGACGGCCGCGTCCCGGACCAGCGCTCGGTTCGGGCGCTGCTGGCGGAGTTGGACGCGTCTGTGTTGCATACGTCTGGGTCGGACGCGTCTGGGGACACTCAGGACCCGTAACAGCCCTGACGATTCACAACAGCCTGACAATTCACCGCTGCTGTCGACAGCGATGCGCCACCCGCGACCGCCCCGGAGAACCCCGGTGGGATGTGTTCGTCCCGGGGCGGCCGTCTCACCGCGCTCAGGACTGGGCCGGGTGTCCGCCCTCCGGCACCATCGTGTTCCAGTCCTTGACATCGCCGTGGCTGCTGAGAACGGCGGTGTGCGAGCCCGACGCCGTGTGCGAGGTGGGGTGCTCGGAGACGGCGGCGGTGCCGGCCAGCGCGGTGGCGCCGAGGGCGGCGGCGAGCGCGAGCCTCGGCAGGGCGGGGTGACGCCGGGGGGCCATCGTGTTCCTTCCGGGGGGCGAACGGTTCGTCCAGCCTGCCACAGCCGGCGTCTACGTTCGATCTACGGCCTGCTCGGCAGTGCTCGGCGGTACTCGGTAGTGCTCGGCAGTACTCGACAGTGTTGGGCCGAGGTCGCACCAGGGCGTAAAACCGGTTGAACAGCCCGAATCCACCGCACGATCTTCGACACTTCTGCAATACGTTGACGCTCTATCACGGAAACGAGCTACGGTTTCCTCCGGGGGTTGGGTGAATCCTTCCAGGCGGTAGCCATATCCTGCTGTCCCGGTTCGGGCAGACGACAACGATTCTTGATGGGGGACAGCGAATGCAACCGCTGGAAGCGGGGGATCCGACGCGTATCGGCCCATACGCCATTCTCGGCGTGCTCGGCAGCGGCGGCATGGGCAAGGTCTACCTCGGCCGCTCGACCGGCGGCCGGACGGTGGCGGTCAAGGCGGTGCGGCCCGAACTGGCCGACGACGCGCAGTTCCGACAGCGTTTCCGGAACGAGATCGAGGCGGCCAAGTCCGTCTCCGGCGCGTTCACCGCGGCGGTCGTGGACTCCGACACCGAAGCGAGCGTGCCCTGGTTCGCCACGGCGTTCATCGCCGGCATCTCCCTGGGCGACGCGGTCAGCCGCTTCGGCGCCCTGCCCGAACCCGCCCTTCGCACCCTGACCGCGGGTCTGGCCGAGGCCATCACCGCGGTCCACCGCGCCGGGATCATCCACCGCGACCTGAAGCCGGCCAACGTGCTGCTGGCCCTGGACGGCCCGTACGTCATCGACTTCGGCATCACCCGCGCCACCGAGGGCACCGCGCTGACCACGGCCGGCACCGTGATGGGCTCGCCCGGCTTCATGTCGCCGGAGCAGGCCTCGGGCGTGCGCGTGGGCCCGGAGACCGACATGTTCTCCCTGGGCGCCACCCTGGTGTACGCCGCGACCGCGCGCAGCCCGTTCGGGGACGGGCCGACGCCGGCGCTGCTGTACCGCGTGGTGAGCCAGGAGCCGGACATCAGCGGCGTGCCGGACTCCCTGCGCGACATGATCTCCGCCTGTCTGCACAAGGAGCCGGCCCGCCGGCCCACCACGCAGCAGATCCTGGACTACCTGGACGCCAACGCCCCGGCGCCGACCACCGGCGGCTGGCTGCCCCCGCACTACACCGACGCGATCGTGCAGGCCAGCAGTGTCATGACGCACATGGGCGTGACCTCAGGGCCGGCCGGGCACGTGGGCCCGAACACCCCGCCCTACGGCCCGCCGGCCTACCAGGGCGGCGGCACTCCCCCGCACGGCAACGGCACCTACCCGCCGGCCTACGCCCCGACCGCGCAGAGCGGCATGATGGGCGTCGGCCCCTACGGCCCCGGCCCCGGTCCGAACTCCGGCCCGCAGCAGCAGTACCCCGGCCCGAACAACGGCGCGAACAACGGTGCCGGCAAGGTGAGCCGGCGCGCGCTGTTCGGCATCATCGGCGGCGGCGTGGTGGTCCTGGGCGGCGGCGGCGCCGCGATAGCCCTGGCCGGCGGTTCGAGCAAGCAGTCCGGTGGCACCGCCGGCGGTGCCACCGGCGGCAACCTGACGCCGACCAGCGGATCGACCACCAGCGGCAACAGTGCCCCCAGCAACTCCTCCTCCGGCGGCGTGCCGACCTCCCAGGGCTCGATCCAGGACCCGAACGGCTCGCCCGCGGCGGGCTCCCTGGCCGGGGCTCCCCAGGCCACCCCGGCCTGGACCCAGACCACCAACGACCAGATCTACGGCAGCGCCATCGGCCAGGACGTGGTGCTGCTGGAGGGCGTGGAGAACACCCACGGCCTGAACAGCCAGGGCAAGACCAAGTGGCCCGACATCGCCTGCGGCAGCGGCACCGTCGGCGTCCTGACCGCCATGGACCCCGACGGCACCACGGTCTACACCACCGGCCTGGACAACACCGGCGGCAATCCGCTGTTCGCGATCAACATCCAGACCGGCAAGGTCCTGTGGCAGCTGCCGCAGTTCGACCGCAACTGGCAGGCCAACGGCGTGGCCGGCGTCATCGGCAACCTGATCATCGTCACGGCCAGCCTCAACGTGCAGGGCTACGGCCTGTTCGCGGTCGACAAGACCACGCACAAGGTGGTGTGGAAGCAGAACAACGCCGACATCGCGGCCATCCACGTGCCGCCGTCGGGCAAGTACATCTTCACCGCCCACGACTCCTCCAGCTCCGACACCGACGGCACGATCACCGGCCTGGACGTCACCACCGGCACCAAGGTCTGGCAGGTCACGCAGAAGGGCGCGGTCTTCGGCGACTCCGGGTCGGACCCCTTCGCCTACGTCGACAACCTGCTGATCGCCGGCGGCACCAAGCTCACCGCGCTGGACCCGGCCACCGGCCAGCCCAAGTGGGCGACCCAGCTCGGCAGCATCGACACCGGCACCAGCCTTGCCAACCACCCCTTCACCGACGGCAGCGGCCGGGTCTACGTGACCGCCGACGGCATCCTGGCCGCCTTCGACGGCAGCAACGGCAAGATACTGTGGCAGTCCAACCTCGCCGACTCCGGCCAGTTCCAGATCGACGGCGCCTGCACCACCGGCGACGGACAGATCTACGTCGCCGACTACAAGCTGGCGCTGTACGCGGTGGACGCCAAGACCGGCAAGTGCAACTGGTCCTACTCGAACTCGCTGATGTCCGGACAGGACGTGTCCACGCTGATAGCCGGCGGCGGGAAGGTGTACTACACCGCCGGGCAGGCCGTGCTCGGGTTCAACGCGAACGGGAAGTAGCCGGTTCCGCCTTCGCGAGCATTCAACGGCGTCCGGTCCTTCGGGACCGGGCGCCGTTCGTCAGTCCAGATCTTTGTGGCGCCCCTGACGTATGTGTGGGTCGGGTTGGGGGCGCTGGTGCGGTTGGCGGGTGGGTTTTGAAGGCTCTCTACGGCTTCGCGCATGGATTGCGGGATCCGCTGGGGGCGCGGGTCAGGGGCGCCGTTCGTATCGTGGGGCGGCGGTGGTGTGGGCAGGTGGTCGGGTCTACGGCGACAGTCAACTGCGAAAGCGTGCGATCCGACTTGATACCGCCAGGCCAGACCATCAGCCGCCGACGTAACGCCGACCACCGCCCACGACCGCGCCACCCAGCGGAGATCCTGTTGCCCATTTATTTGGTTAAGCAATGAGGGCGAGTTCGAGGCGGGAGAGGTGGCTGGTGCGGGTGCGGTCCAGTGGCTTG
>NZ_JBGCCP010000041.1:0-89354 GCF_041262705.1 Catenulispora sp. MAP12-49
CTTCTACCTGGGAGCTTCGTTCATTGACATATCAAACCGGCAGATCGAGACCAGCCTGCAACCCGGCAAGATCAATCCTTAAACACCCGGCATTGATGTGTGGGTCAGTTCCTCGTGTGGGTGCGGCTGGGGTGGGGGCTTGCAGGCGTTTCTTGACGGCTTCGCGCGGGGTTTGCGGGATCCGTTGGTGGCGCGGGTCGGGGGTGGTGCTGGTTTCGTGGGGCGGCGGTGGTGTGGGCAGGCCGCCGAGCCTAAAGCCACAGTCAAGAGCAAAAGCGACAGTCAAGGTCAAAAGCGCCTCCGGCGGCGCCTGCGCGGCGAGCGGCCTCACTCCGGGGATGGGGGGCCGCGCTGCCCGGCGGCGGACGCTGCTTGTGGTCGCCTCTGTCCCGGATTCCCCGTCGCATCGTCGCCTAACGGAAGCAGACCGGTCCGGTGGTATCAAGTCGGATCGCCCAGCTGGTGGCCAGGTATCAGCGACTTGACACCACCGGCCCGGCCTGCTTGGCTTCGCCCGCCGAAGCGACGGGGAATCCGGGACAACCCCGGTCTGTGGTGTGGACCGGGTCCACTCGGTGAGGCACAGCGGCGGCCAGGTGGTGTGCGCGTGAGGTGCGGGAACCCTTCCCACAGGCGGGGGTTGTCCCGGATTCCCCGTCGCTTCGGCGGTGCTTGCACAACCATCCCGGACTGGGCGGTGTCAAGCCGCCGATACTGGGCCACAGCAACAGTGATCCGGCTTGACACCGCCCAGGCCGGGATGGTTCCCTCCGGGCGACGAAGCGACGGGGAATCCGGGACAAAGGCGACCACAAGCAACGACCGGCAGCAGCCAGCGCAACCCCCACTCCCCGGAGCGAGGCCGCTCGCCGCGCAGGCGCCGCCGGAGGCGCCTGTAAGCCCTTGACCTTGACCTTGCTCGTGCCCTTGCTCGTGCCCTTGCTCGTGCCTTTGATTTTCGCAGTAGAGCCAACCACCTACCCACACCACCACCGCCCCACGAAACCAGCACCACCCCCGACCCGCGCCACCAACGGATCCCGCAAACCCTGCGCGAAGCCGTCAACAAACGCCTGTGACTGTCAACCCACCAACAAACCGCAACCAGCCACACCCACCAACAGGCCAGGGGCGCCGCTTAACCCGCCAGAGTGCCCTGGTGGAAGTACATCCGCCAGCCGGTCTCCGTCAGACGCCACACCGAGCTCCCGGTCCGGGGATGCGCGCACCTCGGGGTCCAGGAGGCGCAACTCGGCGTCGATGGCGGCTTGGACGGGCTGGTCGGGCTGGTCGGGCTGGTCGGGCTGGCCGTGCTGGTCGTGTAGGCCGTGTTCGTCGGTCAGGGTTGAAGGCTAAGGGCGCGGTTCGGGTCGAGCCGCCGACACACCCCCCGTCACCGCAACCCCGACTCCACCCCCGACCGCTGCCGCGGAATCGCCGACAACCGTTCCCGCACCAGCGCCGCCTCCGGTCGCCGGGCGGCCTCGAACACCGCGAGCGCCTCGCGCCAGTTCTCGCGCGCGCCGGCGTGGTCGCCGCGGTCGCGCAGGGCGTCGCCGAGGCGCATCGAGGACAGGGCCGCCTGCGTCGTGTCGCCCTCGGCGAGGCAGGCGGCGATGGCGCGGCGGTAGCAGGTGCGGGCCTCGTCCAGGTCGCCGAGGCGGTGGTGGACCAGGGCCAGGCTGTCCCAGAGCATGCCGATGTGGTCCAGGCGGCCGCTGGCGACCTTCAGTCTCAGTGCCTTGCGGCAGCTGGCCAGTGCCTCCGGCAGGCGGCCGAGGTGCGCGTAGCTCCAGCCCAGTGCGTTCAGGCCCATCGCCTGGCCGTGGCGGTCGTCGGCGGCCTCCGCGTACGCCAGGTACTCGTTCAGCAGCGGCACCGCCGCGGCGAGGTCGCCCTGGACCACGCGGACGTTCGCCACCGTCCGCTTCGTCTCGGCGACGCCCTCCCCGTGGCCGGCCTCGCCGTACAGCTCGAGCGCCCTGCCCAGGTGGCGCAGGCCGCCCTCGGGGTCGCCCAGGCGGGGCAGGTCGCGGCCGAACATGCGGTGCACGTGCGCCTCGGCCACGGGGTCGGCCAGGCGCCGGGCGGAGTCCAGGGCCAGGCGGGCGTTGGCGACGTCCTCCTGCAGGCGGCCGATGCGCGCCAGGCCGGTGGACAGCGCGCACGCCAGCTGCCACACCTCGGCGTCCAGTCCCGCCGCGGCCACCGCCGGGACCAGGACGCTGAGAACCTCGCGCTCGCCGTTGAACCACGCCCCGCCGCCGGCGGTGTCCCGGACCGGCGTGAACACCGTGTCCGGCCCGGGCGGCGGCAGTTCCGCGGGCGAGGGCAGCGCGACCGTCGAGACGTAGACGTTCGCGCTCACCGCGGCGCGCAGGTAGTGGTCCACGAGCCGCCGGAACGCCGCGTCCCGCTCGGCCCCGTCCTCCTCCGCCGCCAGCCGCTCGGCCGCGAACGCCTCCAGCAGCCCGTGCCGTCCGTACCGGCCGTCCGCGTCGACCGCCGCCATGTTCATCGACACCAGCTCGGTCAGCGTCGCCTGCGCGTCGGCCATCGACAGACCGGCCAGCGAGGCCGCCGCGGCCATCGACAGATCAGGCCCCGGATGCAGCGCCAGCAGCCGGTACAAGCGCGCCGCCTCCGGGCTGAGCTGCCGGTACGACCACGACAGCACGGTCCGCACGTTCACCGCCGCGTCCCCGCCGTCCAAAGCGCCCAGGCTGCTCCCGATCTCGCCGAGCTGCGCGGCCAACTCCTCCAAAGGCGTCTGCGGCCGCACCCGAGCACGCCCCGCCGCGACCACCAGCGCCAGCGGCAGGTGAGCGCAGTGCTCTGCGATGGCAGCGAGTGCCTCCTCGTGCCCGCTGGTCCGCTCGGCGCCCAGCCGCACGTTCAGCAGATCCCGCGACTCGCGCGCCGACAACGGCTCCAGCTTCACGCTCTTCGCGAAGTCGATCGTCACCAGGCTGGCCAGCGCACTGCGGCTGGTGGCCAGCAACTGCGCCGGACCCATCGGCGGCAGCAGCGGACGCACCTGATCGGAGTGCCCGACGTTGTCCAGCACGATCAGCACCCGCTTGTCCGCGATCACCGCCCGATACAGCGCGACCCGGCCGGCGGCGGTGGCCGGCATCCGGTGCTCCGGGATCCCGAAGCAGTCCAGCAGCGTCCGCACCGCCTCGTCGACCGTCAGCGGCGCGCCGCGATCGGCGAACCCCTTCAGATCGACGTAGATCCGACCGTCCGGATACGCCGGCGCCGACCGGTGGGCCCACGTCAGCGCCAACGCCGACTTGCCCACCCCGGCCATGCCCACCAGCAGCGTCAACCCCGGCAGGTCCGGCGGATGGTTCCCCCGCATGGCCTCGGTCAGCAGAGCCAGTTCGCCCTCGCGCCCGACGAACCGCCGCGGCGACGGAGGCAGCAGGTCCGGGAACGGCGGTTCGGTCGAGAACGCATCGGCTTCCCGCACGGCCGCGAGCGCCCCCGGCATCGGCAGCTCCGCCACCCCCGCCCCCAACCCCGCCGCCGGCCGCGTCACGGGCCGCGGGCCGAGCAGGTCCTCGACCATCGCGCCGACACCGGCGCCACGCAGCGTCTGCTCATAGAAACGGCGCAGCATCGGCGACGGCTCGGACCCGATCTCCTCCCGCAGCCGCAGCCGCACCTGCCGGTACCACTCCTGCGCGTCGGCATGCCGGCCCGCGCCGTACAGCGCGAGGAAGTGCCGCTCGTGGAAGGGCTCGTTCAGCGGATGCGAGCCGGCCAGAGCCCGCAAAGCCGGCAGGATCGCGTCGAACTCACCGCGGGCCAGATGCGCGTCGATCCGCAGCTGCTCCAAGCGGATCCGTAGTTCCTCCAAGTACGGCAGGTACTCGCCGCGCAGCTCGTCGGACTCCACGTCCGCCAACGCCTCGCCGCGCCACAGGCCCAGTGCCGTCGCAGAGGCCTCACAAGCCTGCGACCAGCGTCCCTCCACGGCCGCCGCGCGCGCCCGGCATTCCAGGTCCGCGGCCCGCACGTGGTCGATCTCGTCTCCGGCCTCGGGGGCGAACAAGTAGCCGCGGCCCTCGTGCCGGACCCGCGAGGCACCGTCGGGCCCGAGCACCGCGCGCAGCCGGGAGACGTACGTCGCCAGCCCCGAACGCGCCCCGGCCACCGGCCGGTCCGCCCACAGCGCACCGACCAGCGCGTCGAACCCGACAACCTGTCCCGGCCGCAGCAGCAACGCGGCCAACACCGAACTCTGCTTCCCCGCGGGTACCGGGACCTCGACGCCGGCGTCATCCCACACCTTCAACGACCCCAAGACCGCGTAACGCATGTCCCGCCCCATCCGTCGAACCCCGCCCGGCTCCCGCGCAATGCGCGCGCAATCCGGTCCGGCCATCATGGGCAAAAACGTTGTCGAATGTCGAGGAGCATCCACGATGGCCAGCCAAGCGGCGTTCCAACTGACCCCCCAGATCTGGCGGATCCCTGCCGGACCGTTCGATTTCGTCAACAGCTTCGCGATCCTGGAGGACGACGGCCGGGTCGCACTGGTCGACACCGGCATGCCCAGCTCGGTCAAGCGCATCGAGGCCGGGCTGAAGGCGATGGGCAGGAGCCTGCCCGACGTCCACCGCATCGTGCTCACCCACGCCCACGGCGACCACGCCGGCGGGGTGGCGAAGATCAAGGAGAGCACCGACGCGGACGTCTCCATCAGCGCCATCGACGCGCCCTACGCCCGCGACGGCCACGCCCCGCGGCGTGACGGCTCGACGCTGGGCGGCAAGATCCTGAACCTGCTGGGCCCCGGGGCGAACAAGTTCGCCAAGGTGATCGTCGGCGAGGAGTTCGCCGACGGCGACGTGCTGCCGGTAGGCGGCGGCCTGCGGGTGACGCACACCCCCGGCCACACCCCCGGGCACGTTGCGCTCCTGCACGAGGCCGACGGCGTCCTGATCACCGGCGACTCGATCTGGAACGTGCGGAAACTGAGCTGGGGCGTCCGCGCGTTCTGCAACGACATCAAGCTCAACCAGCAGACCGCGGACGTCCTCGGCGAGATGGACTACGAGATCGCCGCGTTCACCCACGGCAAGCATGTGACCCAGAACGCCCGCGAGACCGTACGGCGCTACCTGAAAGAGGCCAAACGCGCATGACCGACCGGTTTATCCACCGAACGGCTCAGCCTGCACCTGCTCACCGTCGAGGAGGGACGCCGCATCGTCGACGTCACGCCCGGCGAGCAGGACAGCTGGGCCGCGGACTTCCCGATGCAGGACGACCGTGACGGCGTGCAGGGCTTCCTGGGCGCGGCCGAGGCCGGGCACGACGCCGGCCCGTTCGGCTGCTACCGGATCGACCAGGACGGCGCGGCGATCGGCACCATTGCCCCACCCGTCTCCCACCACCGCCCGTTAAGGAGACGCTCCGCGTCGCAGTATTGATGGGGCCCCGGACGAGGAGGGCCAGGTCATGTTCGGCTACGGGCTCGTGCCCGGCGCCCGCGGCCACGGATACGCGACCGAGGCCCTCGGCGGTCTGGTGGCCTTCTGCCGGTCGCACGCTGAGGTGCGCACGATGGTCGCCGACACCGAGACCGGCAACGCCCCCTCACAACGCGTCCTGGACAAGACGGGCTTCGCGCTGGTGAAAGAAGAGGGCGGGCTGTACTTCTACCGGCAGGACGTCACGGAGTCCTGATGACCGTGGATTCCCGGACGACGAGATCGGTCGCGATCTCGACGGGCTCGTCCGGGACCGCCGCACCGGCCAGCGCCGAGGCCAGCATCCGCGCCGCCTCGGCCCCCATGTCGCGCAGCGGACGGCGCACCGCGGTGAGCGCCGGCGCGCCGAGCGCGGCGTGTCCGGCGTCGTCGAACCCGACGACCGCCACACTCTCCGGCACCGGCAGGCCCGTCATCCCGAGCATCTGCAGGACGCCCGAGGCCGACAGGTCGTTGTGGGTGAACACGGCATCGAACTCGATCCCGTCGGCCACGGCCCGCGACACGGCCACGCGGCCGGACTCGCCGGAGTAGTCGCCGGGGAAGCAGGCCTGCTGGGGTATCGGGAATCCGGCCTCGGCGAAGACGCCGGTGAAGGCCTCCAGGCGCTCGGCGGTGCAGTCGTAGCCCTCGGGTCCGGCGAGCACCAGCGGCCGGTGCCGGCCCAGGCTCAGCAGGTGCTCGGCGGCCTGTCGCGCGCCGGGGCGGTTCCCGGAGGCCACGGCCGGTATCCCCGGCCCGGCATCCCGGTCGCCGATCAGGACCACGGGCAGCGCGGCCGAGGCCATCGCGGCCACCGCGGGCGCCGTCTCCTCGGGCTCTATCACCAACAGGCCGTCGAAGGCGTTGGCGTCGACCTGGCCGGCGAAGCGCCGGAAGGAGTCGTCGCCGCGGGTGCGGGTGAACAGCATCAGCCCGTGGCCGCTGTTCTCCATCGAGTCCACGACGCCCTGCATCACCTGCGCGAGCCACGGCCGGGTGAGGGCGGGCGCGAGCACGCCGACCACCCCGGTCCGGCCCTTGGCCAGCGACACCGCCCGGGCGCTGGGCACGTAGCCGAGCTCCTTGACGACCCGCCGGACCCGGGCCTCGGTGGCCGCGTCCGTCTCCCCTTTTCCGTTGAGCACCCGCGAGACCGTGGCTTTGCTCACCCCGGCTCGCAACGCCACATGGGCGATGGTGACCCGCATTCCGTTCCCCCGTCCTACGTGCCAAACCCCCAGCAGGATTGTGGCACGGCAGCCGATCGTCTACTGCCCCTGCTGGGGATCCATCGGCCGCAGCTGCCCGCCGGTGTCCAGGACGCCGACGCCGCTGCCGGTGGCGGCCGCCGCGCCGGTGAGGATCACGGCCGCGGTGTGCTCGGGTGCTGCGACCGTCTGGCGCACGGCTCCGGCGCCGTCGACGACAGAGACCTTCACCACGTGCCGCGACCCGGCGACGAGCAGATAGGTCTTCCCGTCCGGGGCGCGCCACCGGGCCTGCGCGACGACGTTCTGCCCGAGCGCCGAGCAGGACCTGCCGTCCGACTCGCTGCCGGTCGCCGTCGCCGGGGCCGCGACCGCCGGCGGCAGGAACTCGCTGGTCGCCGAGCCGCTGCCGCTCCACTGGTCGGCGCGCACGCAGACCCACGACGCAAGGCCCTGAGACTCCGGCAGCGGCTGCTGCGCGAAGACCCAGGTGTCGACCTGCTTCACGTCCTGGCCCCGCAACGCCGACAGGCCGCAGGCCACCCGCGATTCGGCGCCGTACGTGTCCACGGTCGCCACCTCGCGCGGCGCCTGCGCCGGGTCGATCTTCGGCGGCGCGGTGTACAGCAGATTGGTGCCGGTCACGCCGCCGAGGTCCGTCATCGCGACCGTCTGGCCGCCGACCGCCGGGGCCGCGTGCAGCTGGATCAGCGGCCAGGAGCCGCAGCCGGACGCCGGCGGCGCGGGCACGGCCGCGGTGACGCCGTCGGACACGGCGGCGGGCGTGGTCGCGACCGCCGGGGTTCGCAGGTCCCTGACACCGACGGTGTCCACCCACGGCGCCACCAGCCAGCGATCGCCGGCCGCGGTCGAGCGCAGCACCACGGCGCCGGCCGAGGTCTGATCGGAGTCGTCGGCGCGCACCACGTCCAGGCGGACCGGATCGTCGTTTGTCGGGGCGTCGGGCTGCGTGTAGCGGGCCAGCCGCGTCGAGTCGAAGAGGAGCACGACGGTCGCGCCGTCCAGGTGCCCGCTCCACAGGACGTGGACCGGCTGCAACGGCGGGCCGTCGGCGACATCGGGCCCGGGCTTGTAGACGTCAGGACGCTGCGTCGTCCAGGCGTCGAGCGCCTGCCCGACGGCCGTGGACGAGGTGGCGTCCCCGTCACCGCGCGCCGGCCACACGCCGAAGTCCAGGCGCGGACTCTGCTGCCACGCGGCGCCGTCCACCTGCACCGGGGTGCGCGCGGCGGCGTTCGCGGCGCCGGCCGCCGCCTCCGCGCCGCTCGGCCCGGAGCCGCCGACGCCGATCACGACGGCCAGCACCACGGCCAGCGCGGCGCCGCCGACGGCCGTCGCGACCCGGACCTGGCGCCTGCGCCGGGACAGGTCGGTGGGGCGGGTGCGCAGCGTGCAGGGGTCGAACTCCGAGGATTCCAGGACGTCGGCCGGATGTTCGGCGAGCAGCCGCTGCGCCGTCTCCAGCGCCGCCGGCACGCCGCGCACGCCGGTGTCGGCGAGCAGCGCGGCCACCTCGTCGGCACCGAGGTCCTCGAGCGCCAGCAGCACGTACGCCATGCGCGCGGTCACGTTCAGACCGCGCAGCGCGGCGTCCACGGCCAGCTCCTGCGACCCGCCGCCGAGCGGGAAGAATCGCAGACCCCAGACATAGGGCTGGTGCAGGGAGCGCGGCCACCACCTCCGGCGCAGCACCGCGGCGACGACGGCCTGGCGCAAGATGGCGTAGGAATCACCGTCCGCCCGCTTCGGCGAGCGCCGCACCAGCCGGCCCGGCAGCGTGCGCTGCGCTATGGCGTGCGCCGCCAGCACCCGGCCGTGCCGGTCGCCTTCTGGCGGCAGCGCCAGGTACGCGATGCGGACCAGGCGCGAATAGTGCAGCACCAAAGCCGCCTCGAGATCCTCCCGCCCGCCGGCGGGGCGGTCGCGATCGTCGAGCACGAGGGCTCTCCCTTCTCCGGGGTGAAGAACGATTCACGGTGCGGATAGTCACCACGATCTGCGTTTTTCATCAACCACCGCGCCACCGCACCGCTACCCCAACCCTGTCAGACCAAGAGCACTCTTTGTCAGTTGTTTGCCATGAGTGGCGCACAGCTCCTTTGTCAGAACCCTGGAGCAGACTGAGAAGCTATGGCTACCTGGCAACAGTTCGCAGACGCAGCACCCGACCTGGCCGCCCCGATCCGGGCCCGCCTGACCGCGACCAAGCACCACGTGCTGGCCACCCTGCGCACGACCGGCGCACCCCGCGTGAGCGGCACCGAAGTCGACCTCACCGACGACGGCCACCTCCGCCTGGGCTCGATGGCGGAAGCCCTGAAGGGCAAGGACCTCAAGCGCGACGGCCGCTTCGCCCTGCACGCCAACCCCGGCGACGGCTCGATGGACGGCGGCGACGCGAAGCTCGCCGGCGTCGCGACAGCGGTGCCGAGCGGCGACCCGGAGGGCTCGGACCTGTTCGAACTGGACATCCGGGAGGCGGTGCTCACGACGGTCGAGAACGACGAGCTGGTGATCCGCCTGTGGACGCCCGAGGGCGGAGTGCGCGAGATCCGGCGGAAGTAGCGGGCCCGCGGGGAGGCGGCGGCGCGGGCCGGCCCGGCGGCAGCGCGGCGACTTGGCTTCGCGGACCAGCGACCTGGCAGCGCGGCGGCTTGGCAGCGCGACCGAGCGGCCCAGCAACTTGGCAGCGCGGCCGAGCGGCCCAGCAACTTGGCAGCGCGGCCGAGCGGCCCAGCAACTTGGCAGCGCGGCGATCTGGCTTCGCGGCCCGGCAGCCCGGCCTCCCCTACCCCAAAAGAATCCGCCGCGTCCGCCCCGGCGCGCTCGCCGGGAGCTCGTCCAGGATGTCCCCGAGCGACACCGCCGCGAGGCTGGCCCGCCATGCGGCGTGCGCCTCGGCCATGGTGCGCGCCAGCGGGCAGGTTTCCTGGCACTCCTCGGCGGCCAATGCGCCTCGGCCCTGCTGGCGGATCTCGCGGCACTCGTACGGCGCGGCGGCTCCGTCCACCGCCTCGACCACCTGCAGCATGGTGATGTCCTTCGCGGGGCGGGCCAGGCGGAAGCCGCCGCGGGGGCCGGTGGTGGCGGCCAGGATGCCGGCGCGGGTCAGGGCTTGGAGCTGCTTGGCCAGGTAGGGCGCCGGGAGGTCGTAGTAGGCCGCCAGCTGCGCCGCCGAGGCGGTCTGGCCGGGTTGCAGCTGGGCCAGGGAGGCGGCGCAGTGCAGGACCCATTCCGTGCTGGTCGGCAGCTTCATGCCGGCGATTCTATCTCAGAGATTGCGGATCTATTTAGTCCGAGATAGAGTCGGCGGCACGATCCCGCACGCAGCAGGGTCCTGCGGCCGGACGGGTCCAGGTCCCGCGATCAAGGAGAACCTCCATGCGCATCGCCGTCGCCGGCGCCACCGGCAACATCGGAACCCTCACCGTCGCGGCCCTGGAGCGTGCCGGGCACGAGGTGGTGGGGATCAGCCGCAAGCAGGGCGTGGACCTGATCTCCGGGGACGGCCTGGACGAGGCGCTGGCCGGGGTGGACGCCGTCGTCGACGCCAGCAACGGGCCGGCCGCCTCGCCGGAGGAGACCGTCGCCTGGTTCGGCAAGGCCACCGAGAACCTGCTGGCCGCCGGGGAGCGGGCCGGCGTGCGGCACCACGTGCTGCTGTCGATCGTCGGCGTCTCCCGCACCGAGGGCAACGCCCACTACGCCGGCAAGCGGGAGCAGGAGCGCCTGGTCGAGGCCGGGAACGTGCCCTGGACGATCGTCCCGGCCACCCAGTTCCACGACTTCCCCGCCATGGTCGCGGGCTGGGTCACGCAGAACGGCGTCGCCCCCATCGCCCCGCTGCTGCTGCAGCCGATCGCGCCGGCGGACGTCGCCGCGGTGCTGGCGATGGTCGCCGTCGGCAAGCCCACCGGGCGCTTCGCCGACGTCGCCGGGCCGGAGAAGCAGGACATGGTGGACATGGCGCGGCGCACGCTGGAGGCCCGGGGCCAGAGCGTCAAGCTGGAGCCGACGTGGGACGGCGGCCTGTTCGGGCCGGCGATGGCCGGGAACACCCTGCTGCCCGGCGAGCGCGCGCACATCGCGCCGACGACCTTCGACGAGTGGCTGGAGCAGGAGCGGAAGTCCGCGGGGCAGTAGCCGCGGCCGGCAACCGTCAGCCGGCAGCCGCTCCGCTACCCCTCGATGAGGGCGACGACCTTGAAGCGCTCCAGCAGCGCCTCGGTGTCGTCGTCCACGGTGAACTCCGGGTCTTCGAGGTAGCGCCGCATGGTGTCGCTGTGCCAGAAATCCTCATGCCCGACACGCCATTCGGCGACGGAGGCGCAGCCCTCCCCCTCGTCGAGGGCGTGCCGCAGATCGACGTCGCCGAGCAGCGCGCACCGCACCTCGGTCGTCTCGATCACGGCCAGCGGCCGCTCGTCGCTGCCGAGCACCACCGCGCGCTGCCCGACCTCCGGGAACGGCTCGTTCTCCCGGCGGTATTCCAGGACCAGCGACGTGGTCGAGGTCTTGCTCCCGTCCAGGATCGCGGCGTTGAGCTGGTCGCGCAGCGGGCCGGGGAAGGCGAAGCCGGTGGTCGGCAGGTCCGCGACCTCGGCGGCGGAGACCGCCGGGTGCTCGGTCGTCCCGGTCATCAGCCCACTCCCAGATAGCGCAGGACCGCGAGCACGCGCCGGTGGTCGACGTCGGTCTGCGGCAGATCGAACTTGGTGAAGATGTTGGCGACGTGCTTCTCGACCGCGCGCTCGCCGATCACCAGCGTGCCGGCGATCGCGGCGTTGGTCCGGCCCTCGGCCACCAGCGCCATCACCTCGGTCTCGCGCGGGGTCAGGCGCTCGGCGCGGTCCGGCCGCCGGTTGGCCCCGACGAGCTGCGTGACGACCTCCGGATCCAGCGCGGTGCCGCCGGAGGCGACCCGGGTGAGCGCGTCGACGAAGTCGTCGATGTCGACCACGCGCTCCTTGAGCAGGTAGCCGACGCCCTTGGAGCTGTACGCGAGCAGATCGGTGGCGAAGCGTGCCTCGACATACTGCGAGAACATCAGGATGCCGAGATCCGGATGCCGCCGCCGCAGCTCGACCGCCGCGCGCACGCCCTCGTCGGTGTGGTCCGGGGGCAGGCGGATGTCGACGACCGCGACGTCCGGCCGGTGCTCGTCCACCGCGGCCAGCAGCGCCGGCGCGTCGCCGACCGCCGCGGCCACCTCCTGCCCGCGCGACCTGAGCAGCTGCACGAGGCCGTCCCGCAGGATCGCGGTGTCCTCGGCGATGACGATGCGCACGGTGGTGGCGGCCCTTCGGTGCGGTGACGGCGGTGACGGCGGCGGCAACGTTGGCGGCGTTGGCCGCGATAACGGCGATAACCGCGTTGGCGGCAGGTGGGACCACCGTAGCGCGCGCTCAGGCCTTCAACGGCAAAGCGACCGTCACCACCGTCGGCCCGCCCTCGGGACTGTCGATCCCGATCGTCCCGTCCACGGTCCCGACCCGGTCCGCCAACCCGGCCAGCCCGCCGCCCGGCCGCATCCGGGCACCGCCGCGCCCGTCGTCCGCGACGCGCAGCGTCAGCTGGCGCGCATCGGTCTGGACCGTCACGGTCGCGCGCGTGGCGTGTCCGTGCTTGGCGACGTTGGTGAGCAGTTCGGCGGCGCAGAAGTAGGCCATGGTCTCGATCGCGGCGGCCGGACGCGGCTCGGGGACCCGCACCGTCAGGTCCGCCGGGATCGGGCCGTTGGCGGTCAGCGTGCGCAGCGCCGTCTCCAACCCCTGGTCCAGGGTCGGCGGGTGGATGCCGCGGACCAGGTCGCGCAGTTCGGCGATCGCGGTCTTCGCCGTGACCTGCGCCTGGTCGATCAGCCCCCGGCTGTTCTCCAGCCGCGGGTCGTCGGCCGCCTCCCCGCCCAGGCTGTCCTTCAGCATCACCAGCTGCATGCCGAGGGCGACCAGCCGGGCCTGCGCGCCGTCGTGCAGGTCGCGCTCGATGCGGCGCAGTGTCGCCGCCGAGTCGTCGACGGCGTAGCTGCGCGAGCGCTCCAGCTGCCGGACCCGCGCCGCCATCCGGCCCGAGCCGAGCACCACGCGGTAGAACCGCAGATCCAGCCCCACCAGCTTGCGCGCCGTCCACGCCGCCAGCGCGACGGTCAGCAGCCCGGCGGCGGTGAGCAGGAACGAGCGCGGCAGCGTGTCGAACCAGAACCCGAAGATGTGCAGTCCGCGCCGGACGGTGCCGTCGGGCCGGCGCGTGTAGAGGTCGTCCCAGTTCCGCATCAGCGGCCAGAACACCCACAGCAGTCCGTAGACCCACAGCCCCACGCCGACGATCAGGTTCAGCAGCGCCACCGGCAGCCGCACGGACAGGAACGCGGCCTCCGTCCAGCCGCCGCCGTCGGCGCTGAGCATGAAGCGCCGCCACGCCAAGGCGCCCCGCTCGGTGCGTTCGGCCGGCGGCTCCAACCGCTCCCCGAACAGCCGCAGCACCAGCCCTCGGTACAGCACCCCGAACCCCCGCGCCGCCGCGATCCCGACCGCTATCACCCACGGCCCGAGCGGCGTCACCGACATCACCACGCCGAGCAGCAGCAGTGCGCTGACCCCCGCGAACGCGACGGCCCACAGCACCGAGCTGGCGACGAGATACAGCGACGCCGCGACGAACCCGATCCGCGGCCCTTCGGATTCGGCAACGTCGGACTCGGCAACGCCCCCAGCGGGCTGTGACGGCGTGGTGAGCATGCCACCATCATGATCGACCGCAGACCGCCGGCCCAGCGTGCGGGCACGAAGGTTCCGCGGTTCGGTTAACCGCCCCATCCGGATGACCGCTCCGGCATCCGGCCTGCTCAACCGAGACACCGCCCCACGAACACGCCGTTCGGATCCCAGGCCGCCTTGATCTCGCGCAACCGGGTGAGCTCCGCGTCGCCGAACGCCCGCGCCACCGGATCGTCGGCGCCGAGCCAGGCCAGCGGCGTGCGCGCGGTCACGGCTTCCCGCCTCGCCGCCGGACCCGCGAGGAAGACCGCGAACTCGCCGTCGAGCGCGCCGTGCGGCCCCTTCGCCGAGGACTCGGCCAGCCGTCCGCCGAGATGCCGCACCTGCACGGCCGAGGCTTCCGGCACGGCCAGTGCGCCCAATGCATCATCGATCTCTGACAGCACCGCCGCCCGAGCCCGCCCCGGCACCGGCTCCACCGGATCGCCTGTGAACCCGCCGATCTCCGCCGGAGGCAAGGACCGGCAGGTGTTCAGCACCTCGCCCCCGAGCGCCGCGAACGGCTTGAGCGCCACCCGGGCGTCCTCCTCGGCCCCGAGGAACGCCGCCGACATCGAGACCGTGGCCGCCGTTCCGGGGACCCGCGCCGCGGTCACCCGCACCGACAGCTCCTCCGGCGCCGACGCCACGACCTCCGCCAACGCCGCCATCACCTCCGAAGCCGCAGCCGCCGGCCACACGATCGTCCCGCCGAACGCTTCCGGCGCCGGGTGCAGCTGCACCTCCACGGCGGTCACGAGCCCGAAACCGGCGCCTCCGCCCGACAACGCCCAGAACAGGTCCTCGTTCTCGTGAGCGCTGGCCCGCAGCAGGTTCGCGTCGGCATCGACGACCTCGAAGGCCACCGCGTCGTCGGATGCGAGTCCGTACTTGCGCGCGAACCAGCCGAGCCCGCCGGTGAGCGCCAGATCCGCCACGCGCTCGTGGGTCGAGCCGGCGACGGAAGCCATCAGCCCGTACGGAGCCAGCGCGGCTCCCAACTCCCCCGCGCGCACCCCGGCCCCGACCTTCGCGATCCGCGAACGCGCGCAGACCGAGATCCGGTCCAGACCGTCGGTGCGGACCACGATCGTGTCCGGGTCGAAGTCGTCCCAGCCATCGGTCCCGGTCGCCACCCGCGCCCCCACGCAGGGGGCGAAGCGCACCAGATCCGCAGCATCCCCGGCGTTCAGCACCGTGCCGGGCCCCGTCTCAGCTCGTTCCATGCCTCGATCGTTCCATCGGGTGATCAGCCGGGTAAGTGCGCCGATCACCCGTCCCGGTAACGGATTCCCCGTCGCCGCGTGAAAACTTCACATCGGCAGGTCCACCGACAGCCGGAACCAGCCGTCGGCCGCCACCGCGTCGAACTCGCCGCCGGCCTCGGCGACCCGCGACGCCATGTTGCGCAGGCCCCGTCCGCCGGGCCCGAGGCCGGCCTCCGCCGCGCGCAGACCGTCGTTCTCCACCCGGAGCCGGACGCGGCCCGCCTCGAATCCGAAGGCGATACGCACCTTCTCGGCGGCGGAGTGTCGCAGAACGTTGGTTATGGCCTCGCGGAGGACGACACCGCAGACCGCGTCCACCGGATCCGAAGCCGTCTCCTCGGCGACCTGGAGGTCGACGGCGATCCCGGCGCCGGCCAGCGTCCGCTCCGCGCTGAGCAGCTCGGCGCGCACCGAGGCCTCGGACCCCGCACCGGCGGCGGCGACCAGGGCCTCGGCCCCGGCGGCCGCTTCGGCCGCGAGCCGTCGCATCTCGGTCAGGTGGGTCCGGGCGCGCTCCGGATCGCTGTCGAGGAGCCGCGCCGCGAGCTCCCCCTTCAGCACGATCGTCGTGATGCCCAGCCCCAGCAGGTCGTGCACGTCGCGGGCGACCCGCGTCCGTTCCCGCAGCGCGGCCAGCGTCACCGCGCGGCGCCGCGTCCGGGCCAGCGCGCCCTCGAACTGGACCAGGCGCACCATGCCGTAGGAGTCCGCGCCGATCGCGGCGATGCTCGCGAAGTAGTAGATGACGTCGGCCGACGAGGTGTAGCTGGCCGGTGTGATCACCGCCATCAGCGCGACGGTGCCGGCGGGCAGGACCAGCAGCGCTCCCCAGGTCATGCCGACGCGCCACTGGACCAGCACGATCCCGGCCACCAGGAACCCCGACCCGGCCCACACGCCCGCCGGGGGCGCGGTGAGCACCGCGATCACGACGAAGACCACCGAATAGGCCACGGCACCCACGACGGCCACGACCCGCACGTATGCCGCGACCCGCGAACCGGGCCGGCCGAGCTCGTCCCGCCGCCGGTACAGGGCCACGATCGCACCGAGGATCATCGCCCCGGAGGCGGGGACGAGCAGCGAGGTGATCTGGCCGTCGACGCCGTCGAGCAGCCCTTGGAAGAAGTAGGCGACCAGCAGCAGGTTCAGCGCCACCACGGCGATCAGCTGCCCGCTCAGCGCGCTGCGGACCGAACCGGCGTCGTACGCGCTCGGCGAGTCCGTTTCCGGCCGCGGTTCGGAGTCGGCCGCCGAACGCACCACGGACTGGCACTCCCGCGCCGTCCGGACCGCGGCCGCCACGTCGTCCGCGGCCTGCGAGGACGATGCCGCGAGGCTTTGCGATGCGAGGCTTTGCAATGCGCGGGTAACGTGGTCTTCGACGCTCACCAGCAGACGGCCAAAGACGTCGCGGAGGGTGCGCTCGGCCCGAGAGCGTTCCTCGGCCTCGGCCAGGCGGGCCAGCTCCGTGCGTTCGGTCCGCAGGTCCGCCGCGACCTGTGCCAGCGTCACCAAACTCCAGAACTGGACGCCGTTGTCCACCGGCGCCGTCACCGAATATGCGATGTACGAGGCCTGCGTCATGTGCAGCACCGTGTACGACAGCACCACCTCGCCGGCCGCGACACCGACCGCGAGCGGCAGCCCGGCAACCGGCCCGGCGGTCAGCAGGACGGCGCCGAGCAGGAAGCCCGAGTTGCCGGCCATCCAGTTGTGGCCGAACAGCACGAAGGGCAGGTAGGTGAGCACCGCCTGCGCCGCGACCACCGACCAGCCGAGGACCGTGCCGCGCAGCCGGCGTCCGGCGACGATGTACGAGGCCTGGAGCGCGACCTGCATCGCGAGCAGCGCCACCGTCCACACCGTCCAGCCGACCCCGGCGCCGCCGAGCACGCCGAACCGCACCGTGGCCACGGCCGCGAGCCAGCCCACGACGATCGGCCGGATCGCCCCGGGCCCCGGAACCCGCGACAAGACACCGACGGTGCGCCTGTTCGCGTCCCGCGTCGTGTCCCCCCGTACCCCGGCCATCGCCCCCCGCTCTCCATACGCGCACGTCCCAGCCCGGGTATGAGATTCTCATACCCTCGTGTGTGAGAAAACGAGGGAGCAGCTCATGGTGCGGATAGTGCTGGCCGAAGACGTGGCCCTGCTGCGGCAGGCCGTGCGCGAGCTGCTGGAACTGCGCGGCGACATCACGGTGGTCGCCGAGGTCTCCGCCGGCGACCAGGTGGCAGCGGCGGTCGCGAAGCACGACGCGGACGTCGCCGTCCTCGACATCGAACTTCCCGGCCTGGACGGCATCACCGCCGCCGCCGAACTGGCCCGCACCTCGCCCCGCTGCAAGGTCCTGATCCTCACCGGCCTGGCCCGCCCCGCACTCCTGCGCCGCGCCCTCGACGCGGGCGCCGCCGGCTTCCTCACCAAGGACGTACCGCCGGACACCCTGGCCGACGCCATCATCCGCATCGCCGCCGGCGAGCAGGTCGTCGACCCGCAGCTCGCCCTGGCCGCACTCCGCCAAGGCCCGAGCCCGCTGCGCCCGCGCGAGACGGACGTCCTGCGCGCGGCCGCGACCGGCGCGGAGATCGAGGAGATCGCAGTCCGGCTGGCCCTGTCGGCCGGGACGGTGCGGAACTACCTGACGGAGTGCATCGCGAAGCTGGAGGCGCGCAACCGGGTGGACGCGATCCGGATCGCGACCGAGGCCGGGCTGATCTAGTCGGCAAGTAGATCCCTAAACGTGCAGGCTGCCGGTCAGGATCTCCTTGCCCCAGCCACCACCGCTGACGTACGCGTCGGCGACCGGGATCTGCCACACGCCGCAGCCGTGTGCGTGGCGCAGGCGCCCCGTGCCGCCCGTCACCACGTACACGTACTCTGCGGTGCCCGGGGTCTTGCACAGCGTGCCGGCGGCGTCGATGTGGATCGTCGATCCGTCGGCGGCGGTGAAGTCGCCGTGCTTGTCGATCGGGCCGCAGTCGGCGGTGCCGAAGGCCCCGTAGTGGATGTCGACCTCGAAGTGGCCGACGACCGGCCCGACGCCGGGCAGCGAGGCCCCGGTCAGCGTGTCCGACAGGCAGAAATCGCCGGCCGCGTCGCCGGCCGGGCAGGCGTGGTAGGTGAAGACGCCTTCGAAAGTCGCGTCGACATGCGCTCCGTTCGCAGGCGCGTCGGCCTGCGCGGACGGCATCCCCCAGCACGCCGCCGACAACGCCCCCGCCGCGATCGCCATCGCCGCTCTCCTGGTACGCGCCACTGTTGTCTCTCCCTTGTCCTGCTTGTCCTGGAAAGTGGGAACTGACGTCCGGCCGCCGGTCCAAGGTTGCGCCGGTGCCGCGCGGGCGGTCCAATACTTGATCCGGGCCGGTGCATAAGCGCCGCTTATCAGGCCGCGTCGGAGGGGTCGGGGGCGGAGGGGTCGGGGCATGATCGAGGTCCGGTTGCTGCGCTCGTTCGCGGTCATCGCCGAGCTGGGGTCGTTCACCGAGGCGGCGCGGCATCTGCACGTCTCGCAGCCCGCACTGAGCCAGCAGATCAAGGCCCTGGAGCACCAGCTGCGCACACCGTTGTTCGTCCGCTCCGCCGGCCCGACCCGGCCGACCCCGGCCGGCGAGCAGCTGCTCCGCCACGCGCTCCGCGTCCTGGCCGCCGTCGACGACGCCTCCGACGCGATGCTCGGCCTGGCCTCGGCCCGCACCGGCCGGCTCCGGGTGGGCGTGGTGGTCGGCGGCTTCTGGGACATCTTGCATCCGACGCTGCGCGCCCTCGCCGCGATCGTGCCCGAGGCGCGCTTCCGCATCCGCCAGATCCCGTCCCAGGACCAGCTCGCGGCGGTGCGCCGAGGCGACGTCGAGGTCGCACTCTACCGCCGCATCGCCGAGGAGCCCGAGGACGGCCTGGTCATCACACCCCTGCGCGGCGACCCGCTGATCGCCGTGGTCGCCGCAGACCATCCCGCACTGCGCCCGGACGGCACCCTGCGCCTGGCCGACCTGGCCGGCGAACGCTTCGTCGCCTTCCGACGGGTGTGGATGCCGCTCACCTACGACCGCTGCCTCCAGGCCTGCCACGACGCCGGTTTCACCCCGGACATCGCCGAACACTGTGAGGACCCGCTGACCATGGCGTTCGCCGTCGCCGGCGGAGCGGTGGCGCTGACCGGCGCGGGCATGGCCGGCCGCTACCCCGGCCTGGCCTACCCGCCGGTCACCCCGGTCCGCTCGATCGCCGAGGTGTCACTGGCCTGGCGCCACGACGCCGACAACCCGCTGCTGCCGGTGTTCGCCGAACAGATACTGGCGCACTGCGGGGACCCGGTGCGCTACTGGCAGCCCGACTCAGGCCCGGCCGATCGCCACCAGCAGGTAGCTGTGACCGCTGATGGCACCGACCATGACACAGCAGAGCCCGGCCGCGGCCACTGACGTCAGTACCGGCGCGATCCCGGTAGCCCGTGGGAGGATCAGGCCGGCGACGGCGAACAATTCGCAGACCGCTGCGAACCGGAGCACCGAAAGCGGGAACGGCGTGACGCCGGTCTGACCGGAGGCGATGAGGCGGCCCTTCGACCAGGTCGACTTCAGCGCCCCGGACAGCAGGAACAGCGCAGCGAGCAGGGCTTGGACGCCGCAACCTCGCGCGCCGCGAATATCCGGAACGCCGACACAAGCGAAGCCGTCGGTCTCACTCGTCGTCGGGCAGCAGCGCCACGCGCGTGACGATCCGCGCGATCCGCTCCGCGGTGCGCTCCGGCGAGTCGACCGGTTGCACGATGTTGCTGACCGTCAGGCTGGAGAGCCAGCGCTACTACCGGTGGTGCACGTACCTGTACCTGCCCCTGCAGTACGCGGGACTGGCGACGGCCGCCTGGATCTGGTCCACCGGCCGCCTGGACACCGTGGACGCGATCGGGCTGGCGGTCAGCGTCGGCACCGTCGGGGGCATCGGCATCAACACCGCCCACGAACTCGGGCACAAGAAGGACGACCTGGAGCGCTGGCTGTCGAAGGTGGCGCTGGCGCAGACCCTGTACGGGCACTTCTACATCGAGCACAACCGCGGCCACCACGTCCGCGTGGCCACGCCCGAGGACCCGGCCAGCTCGCGGCTCGGCGAGAGCTTCTACCGGTTCTGGCCGCGCTCGGTCGCCGGCAGCTTCCGCTCCGGCTGGCATCTGGAGAAGGCGCGGCTGGAGCGCTCGGGGCGCAAGCCGTGGACGCTGCGCAACGACGTGCTCAACGCCTGGGCGATGTCGGTCGCGGTCTTCGCCGCACTGATCGCCGTGTTCGGCGTGCAGACCGCGCCCTACCTGCTGATCCAGGCGGTGTTCGGCTTCTCCCTGCTGGAGGTCGTGAACTACCTGGAGCACTACGGCCTGCTGCGGCAGAAGAACGGCGAGCGCTACGAACGCTGCGCGCCCCGGCACAGCTGGAACAGCAACAACATCGCCTCCAACGTGCTGCTCTACCACCTGCAGCGGCACAGCGACCACCACGCCAACCCGACCCGGCGCTACCAGGCGCTGCGGCACTTCGACGACGCCCCGGAGCTGCCCAGCGGCTACGCCACGGTGATCGTGCTGGCCTACGTCCCGCCGCTGTGGCGCAGGGTGATGGACGCGAGGGTGCTGGCGCACTTCGAGGGCGACGTGCGGCAGGCGAACCTCCAGCCGCGCAAGCGGGACAAGCTGATCGCGAAGTACGGGGCGCAGGCGTGAGCGCGTATCAGTGCCCTGTGTGCGACTACGTCTACGACGAGCGCCGGGGCGACCCCCGCGAAGGCTTCCCGGCCGGCACCGCGTGGCCGGACGTGCCGGACGTGCCGGACGACTGGACGTGCCCGGACTGCGGGGTCCGGGAGAAGATCGATTTCGAACGGCGGGACGACACCCTGCACGGCGGACGGCACCGCGGCGAGCACTGGAACGAGGCGATGGAGCAGGGCGCGGCGGCCGCCAAGACCATCGCCGGCGAGCTGACGCCCTATCCGCGCCTGCCATGGTCGTGGTCGGACCAGCACGGCGTGACCATCCAGGTCTGCGGCCGCCCGGAGCTGGCCACCGAGCACGAAGTCCACGGCGACCCGGCATCGCGCGACGCCTCGGTGGTCTTCCGGCGGCGCGGGAAGGTGGTCGCGGTCGTGGCGATGAACCGGCCGGCGGAATTCCGGGCTTTGCGGCAGCTCGCGCTGGCGGCGATGGATTGAGATCGCGCAGAGTTCAAGAACATCTTGACGCGCGGCCGTACCGGGGCAAACATATCGCCCATGGCTGCTGATCATGACCGCCTGGTGGTCGCCGGCATCCGACGCTACGGCCGGCTGCCGGCCCGGCCCACCGTGGTCGACCCGCTGGCCGAGTATCAGGGCCTGGCGCGGGCGCGGCGTCGGCTGCGCCTGAAGGAATGGGTCGGATTCACGCTGCTGCACCCCGAGGTCCATTCCTCACTGATCTTGCAGGACGCGCACTACCTGGCCAGTTCCGAGATCTACGTCTACGACCGGACGGCCACGGTCCTGCACCAGCACGCCGCGAACGCCCGCGGCGGCTCGCTGAACCTGCCGCACAACCTGATGGACAACAGCTGCGCGATCGACCGCCCCGGCTACCACGTCGCCTACGACTTCTCCGAGCACACCGGCCGGCACCACATCAAGGTCGACGTGGCCGCGACCGGGGAGGCACCGGCGATCACCGCCGACCTCACGCTGGACGCCACCGCGGCCAGCGCGCCGCTGTCGGTGAGCTCGCGGCTGCCCGGCGGCCAGATGTACACGCACAAGGCGCTGTACCCGGTCTCCGGGACGCTCCAGTTCGGCGACACCTCGGTCGCCTTCTCCCCCGAGCGCGACCTGGCCGTCCTCGACGAGCACCGGTCGCTGCTCCCGTACCGGACCCGCTGGGTCTGGGGGACGTTCGCCATGCCGACCGAGGACGGTCCGGTCGGGGCGAACTTCGTCAACCGGCCGGAGATCATCGGGCAGCCGGAGGAGTCGTGCCTGTGGACGCCGGGGACGTGCGAGGCGCTGGCCGATGTCCGCTTCCACAAGCAGGGCGGGGATTCGACCGCGCCGTGGCTGATCACGTCGGCGGACGGCCGGCTGGACGTCGTCTTCACCCCCGAGGGCCGCAAGACGGTCCGGCACCGGCTCGGGGTGGTGGCGATCGACTACTTCCAGATGTTCGGCCGGTACGCCGGGACCCTGCGCGCCGAGGACGGAAGCGTCATCGTGGTGAAGGACGTGCACGGCGTCTGCGAAAGCATGGACGCGCGGATGTGAGCCGGTAGTATTCGGGATGCGTGGCCTACGCCGAACCTCCGACGGCCGTCCCCAGCACGGCCTGACACCGGAGGCAAAGGGACCCACCGTCTCAGGTCGCTGTCGAGGTGCCGCCGTTCCGGGCGGATCGCTGGGGGATCACCGCTCGGGGCGTGGAAGGCCGAGGATGACAGCGAACAAGAAGTTCAAACAGCGGGTGCGTGCCCGCGCCGCCAGGACCGGCGAGTCCTACACCGCTGCCCTTCGGCACTTCCGGACAGCTTCAGGAGGAGCTGGCATGTCGGAACACAAGCCGGACCACAAGCGGATCCGGGTGGCGGTCGCGCAGACCACGCTCGTCGACGACCCGCGGGACGTCGCGGGGCTGCGGGGCGCTGGAGGCCAAGTACGGAAGCTGATGCGGGAGGCGCACGGAGCCGGCGCGCGGCTCGTGCTCTTCCCCGAGGGCGCCATGTGCGCGCCGAACAAGCGGGTGATGTCGTCCGTCCCGGACGAGGTGGGCCCTTCGGACTGGTCCAGGTTCGAGTGGGACGTGCTGCGCGAGGAGTTGGGCGAGATCGCGGCGCTGGCCGGGGAGCTGCGGCTGTGGACGGTGCTCGGCTCCGTGCACCGGCTGACTCCGCCGAACCGGCCGCACAACAGCCTGTACGTGATCTCCGATCGCGGCGAGGTGGCCGGCCGGTACGACGAGCGGCTGCTGTCCAAGACCAAGGTGACGTACATGTACGCGCCGGGGGCGACGACGGTGACCTTCGACGTGGACGGCGTGCGCTTCGGCTGCCTGCTCGGGATGGAGGTGCACTATCCCGAGCTGTTCGCGGCATACGAACAGCAGGGTGTGGATTGTGTCTTGTTCGCGACGACCGGCCCCGGCCCGTCGGAACAGTCGCAGTCCTTCGCGACCGAGGCACAGGGCCTCGCAGCGGTGAACAGCATGTGGGTGGCGTTCGCGGCGCCCGCGGCGCTGGGTGCTGTCACGCCTTCGGGCCTGCTCGGGCCGGACGGGACGTGGTCGGCGCGGTGCGAGCCGTCCACCGCGGCCGCCGTCGCGATCGGGGAGATCGACGACGGCGCGGCGGAGGTCGAGATCGCCGTGCGCCACGCCCGGCCCTGGCGGCAGGAGGCGCGCGGCGGGTTGTACGAGGAGCATCGGGTGGTGGCGGATCCGCGCAGTGAAGCGCGGACCGCCTTCTAACGCGATGCCCGGACAGCCTGAACAGGCCGGCTAGCCGCTAGGGAACATTCGGCCGAGCAGGCGTGCTCTCCTGCGCCGGCATGCTGTTGGACGTCGGCAGCGGATAGGGAATCCCGACGTCCAACGTGCCGGCCAGCGCGTTGAGCACCGCCTGCTCGGCCACCGAGGTGTCGCCGATGGAGACCACCGGCAGCGTCGGGAACGCCGGGTTCGCCGGCGCGGTCAGGTTCAGGGCCCCGGTGAAGTCGCCGGTCACGCCGCGGCGCCAGGCCGACAGGTTCGGCACCTCGACGCCGAAGCGGGTCTCGATGAAGCGCAGCACCGAGGTGTGGTCCAGGGTGCCGGAGTACTTGTAGCCGCCTGCGCTGAACGGTGAGATCACCAGCGCCGGGGTGCGGAAGCCCAGCCCGATCGGGCCGTCCACGCCGCCGGCGGCCGAGGGCAGGGTCGCCAGCCACTCCCCGGCCGTGCCCTCCGGCGCGGTCGGCGGGGCGACGTGGTCGAAGAAGCCGCCGTTCTCGTCGTAGACCACGAACACCACGGTCCGGGCCCAGACCTCCGGGTTGGACACCAGCGCGGCCAGGACCTCCTGGACGAAGTACTCGCCGTAGTAGGGCGGCGCGGCCGGGTGCTCGCACTGCGCGACCGGCGGGATGATCCACGACACCGCCGGCAGCTTGCCGGAGGCGATGTCGGCCTTGAAGTCGTTCGGGTAGTTCGGCGTCAGGCCGCGGCCTATCAGCTCCAGGCCGGTGATGGAGAACGGGTTGTCGTAGTTCTTGAAGTACGGCAGCGGGCTCAGCGCGAGCAGGCCGATCGGGTCGTTGTAGACCTTCCAGCCCACCCCGGCCGCCAGCAGCCGCTCCGGCATCGTCTCCCAGTTCAGCTTGCCGGTCTCGCCGATCCGGTTGCCGAACGTCTCGACCACCGGGCCGCCGTGCGCGCCCTCGGGGTCGATCGAGGCCGACATCAGCATCAGCCGGTTGGGGTCGGTCGGGCCGAGGACCGAGCAGTGGTAGCCGTCGCAGATCGTGAAGGCGTCGGCCAGCGCGTGGTAGAACGCCAGATCCTGGCGCGTGAAGTAGCCCATGGTCACCGGGCCGTTGGCGGCGCCGTCGGCGGCCAGGTGCGCGGTGACGAAGGAGTCCATCGCGCCGTTGTTCCAGCTCTGGTGCTGCGTGGCCCAGCTGTGCGAGACGTCGTTGGTGGTCTGCCCGTTCTCCAGCGGCGGGTTGCTGACCAGCTGGAAGGGCTGGAGATACCCGGTCGCGGAGGCGCCGATGCCGGGCGCGAACCCGAACTGGTCGAACACCGGGTACTCGGTCCCGCCGACGGTCTGCGTCGGCACCGCCGGGTCGGAGAACCCCCGCACGCCGGACAGCGTCCCGAAGTACTGGTCGAACGAGCGGTTCTCCTGCATCAGGACCACGACATGCTCGACGTCGCTCAGACTCGCCGCACCGCTGGCCGAGGCCGCCAAGGCGGTGTCGAGGATCTTCTTCTGCGCGTCGCTGGGCTGCCCGTGCCCGCTGCTCGCCCCGACACCGGCCAGCGCGGCCGCACCGAGCGCACCGGCGGATCCCGCGATCAGGTCCCGGCGGCTGAAGTCGGGCTTTTCCGGACGTGCGGATGGGTCGCTCATGGAGTCCTCCGTTGCTGACGGTTCCGATGGCAGCGCTACGCGTCAGTAACTTAACGATCCGGGGCGTATTGACAAGCTCTGCGACCGGTCGAAACGGCGACGATCCGGTGAAAAGGGGCCGCCGGCACACCGCCGGCGGCCACGGCCCACGCAGATGGAAGCGGAATCGCGGCTATGCCGCAGGCGCCCTGGTCGCCGCCGCGACCGCGTCGGTGTAGAGCTCAGTCGTCAGATCATGGTCGGCGATGCCCAGCTCCACCAGCGCGGCACGGGCCAGATCCAGCGCCGCCGACAGATCCGCCTCGGCCTCGGCGACGGTCTCCAACTCGACGAACGTCCCCTCGATCTCGGCCACGGTGACGACGGTCGCCAACAGATCGCGCCCACCCTGGCGCCACCGATAGTTCGAGCACTGCTTCGACAAGGCGATCATCGGCCGGTACCCGAGCCCCAGCACGATCGACTCGGCGACATCAGGATCGCCGACGGTGGTCTCGTACTCGGGCTTGGACCCGCTGGCAGCGTCATGCGTGGGCTTCTTGAACGTCAGCAGATTCCGAACACCGGCATCGGTCTCGACGGTCCGGATGCGAAGCTCATGCCCGGCCGACGCGAAGGTTCCATCAGGACTGTCGAAGTAGCGGTCGTGATACACGGCCGACTTGCGCTCGGCGCGCTTGTCCAGCGCGGCCAGCAGCGCGGGCACGTCGCGGACGCGGGCCTTCAGCTCAGCTTCGATCGGCATGATCGCGCGTTCCCTCGTCCTCCCAGGCGAAGTGTTCGGCCGTCTCGGTCATCTCCCGATGCGGGCGGCGGAAACCTTTCCTGGGTGTTCGAGTATCGCGAGGGGGTGACGGAACCGGCGTCACACGACCGAGTGGACTTCGCGCGGGATTCGGTCGCCGAAAAAAGACCAACCAAAAGAGGCCCCTCGCTGACAGCGAAGGACCCCAAGGGCGGAGGCGGAGGGATTTGAACCCTCGATGGGGTTTAAGCCCCAAACCGCATTAGCAGTGCGGCGCCATAGACCGGACTAGGCGACGCCTCCAATAACCCACCCCCGCCGGATCACCGGCGGTTGTACGGTCGCCGATAGCGTACCCGGTCGTCTCACCGTAGACAAAAGCCTTTGGCTCCGTGCTCCCGGACCTGGTCGCGGCCCTGGTGCCGGGCACGCTCGGCGACCTGGCGGGCGACGGGGCCCGTGGCGCGCCGGGGCACGGGGCGGCGCGCCGGGATCTCGCGGGCGGGGGAGACGGGCTCGGGGTGCTTGTGGGATAGTCGCCTATCGGTGACCATCGCCACCTTTTCTTCCTCTGCCGTCGCCTCTGGTCGCGGCGTGGGACGGGATGGTGGGCCCGGGGGCGAGTACCTGTCGCTCGCCGGGGTAGTGGCGCCTGACGCACGCCACGAGGAGGGCCACGGCTGGATGGACCGTTCACCGGTGCGGGGTGTCGCCCGGTTGGCGGCGATACTCGACTCGCTGCCCGAGGCGCTGCTGCTCGTCGACGGCGGCGGTCGTGTGGTCAACGCGAACGCCGTGGCTGTGGGCTGGTTCGAGGCGCCGGGTGCGCCGTTGGTCGGCCGGCCTGTCACTGATCTTCTGTCCGGGTTCGGGACGGCTTTGGCGCGCGTCGCCTCGCCCGACCCGACCGCCGGGGTGTGGACCGATCCCGGTGAGGCCGGGGTGGGTTCGGTGTCCGGCGGGGATGCCGGGGTGCCCACGCGGATGGTCGCCAAGCTCGCCGACGGGTCGGGGTTCCCGGCCGAGGTCGTGCGCTCCTTCCTGCCCGCCGGGCACGGTGGCCTGGAGGTCGTGGTGGTCCGCGACGTCTCCGGGACCGCCGACGCCGAGGCCGAGCTGCGCCGCCAGCAGCGGCAGACCGAGCTGATCCTGCGCGCCGCCAGCGAGGGCATCGTCGGGGTGGACACCGGCGGACGCGTGGTGCTGGTCAACCCGGCCGCGGCGCGGGTGCTGAAGTACCGGGCCTCCGAGCTCGGCGGGCTGGAGTTCGACGCGCTGATCGGCGGGTCCGCCCCGGGCGAGCCGTCGCCGGTGGCCGACACCCTGCGGACCGGGCGCAAGCACCGTCTCGGCAGCGAGGCCGGGCTGCACCTGGTCGCCAAGGGCGGCGGCGCGGTGCCGGTCGAGCTCTCGACGGCGCCGGTGATGGAGGACGACGCCCTGGTCGGGGCGGTCGTCACCTTCGTCGACCTCTCGCGCTTCCGGCTGCCCGCGATCCCGACGCCCCAGCAGAACAACGGCCACCCCGGCGTCGGCGCGTTCAGCGGAGCAGGGGCCTTCAACGGAGCGGGCGCCTTCAACGCGATGATCGGGGCCAACGGCGCCGGTGCCGGCGTGGGCGGCGAGTCGCTCAGCGCCCTGCAACGCCCGCTCGACGCGGCCCGCAACGGCCTGGCCCGCCTGGCCAACTCCGGCGACGCCCTGACCCCCTCGGCCCGGCACCAGCTGGCCCACGTCACCGCCGAGCTCGCCGAGGCCGCGCGCCTGGTCGAGGAACTGCTCGACGCCGCCGCCGGCCCCACGGGCCTGCGCAAGCGCCCCGCCGAGCTCGGCCGGATAGTGCACGCGGCCACCGACGCCGCGACCGACCTGGCCGGCGCGGCGGGCATCGACCTGGCCGTGCACACCGGCCCGGCCGAGGTCGTGATCGACGCCGAACGCATGACGCAGGCGGTCCGCCACCTGCTCGTGGACACGGTCCAGGCCTCTCCCCCGGGCTCCACGGTCGTGGTCGCCGCCGCCCGGCGCGGCCCCATCGCCCGCATCGAGGTGCGCGGCGCGGAGGTCGCCGGCGTGCCCGAGCACCTGAGCTTCGCGCGCACCGTCGTGGAACGGCACGGCGGCCAGCTGACCGTGCACCGCGTGGACGGCAAGGGCGTCACCTATGTGATCGAGCTGCCGGTCGGGCCCGAGGGCGAGAACGAGCTGGCCTCCGGCGCCCCCGCCGCCTCGCGCAACCTGGTCGAGGAGACGCGGATCATCCCGATCGTCCGGGAGATCGAGCCCGCGGACCCGTCCGGCATGCAGGGCGGACCCGGCGGAGCCGGCAACCACGGCAGCCGGCGGCGCATCGACTCCGCGGCCGCCACGACGACCACCATCCCCCGGCAGATCGCGCCGATGGAGGAGCTCGGCTTCGGCCAGGCGCTCGCGGTCCCGACCGGTGCCTCGTCCGCCTCGGCCGGCTCGTCGGGCTCGTCGGCCGGAACCGGCGCGGCGTCGGCGGCCAACGGCTCGGGTGGGCTGGCGCCACCGGGGCCGGGAGCGGCGGCCGGATCCGCGCCGACCGAGTCGGCGGCTCCCCGGGGACGCCGGCGGGCCGCACAGCATCAGACCTCCGACAACTACCTGATCCAGCACGTCGAGCCCGCGGCCGACGCGATGCTGCGCACGTCCGGCTCGTACCAGGACGAAGCGGCGCTGGCCACGTCGGGGAACTTCACCCCGGAGGCGCAGCAGGCTGCCTCGCTCTACGGCGACTCGATGTTCCGCGAACTCGACGGCGGCGACTCGCGCTTCGGCGGGCCGCGCGCGGTCGGATCGGGGAGCCTGTACGGTCCGGACCCGGCGCAGCCGCTGTTCCGCGACGAGGTCCCTGGCGGCGACCCGTCCGCGTCCAGCGCCACGGCCGGCGGACGGCGCGGACATCACTCCGACGGGGGAAACCTCAACGCCCACGACGAGGTTTTCCCCGGTGTCGGGTTCCCGCCGGTCGCCGCGCAGGCATCCGCGTCCTTGCAGCCGCCCGCGCCGTTGCAGCCTTCCGCGCCCTTCCTGAGCGACAAGGCACCGGCCCCGTCGCCGTTCGGCGAGGTGCAGGGTTCGGCGTTCGGAACCGGCGCACCGCAGCCGCCGGCCCCGTTGCCGGCCCCCTTGCAGGCCCAGCCGCCATCCCCGCCGCAATCCCAGCCGCCCGCGCCGTTCCTGGCCGACGCCGGCAACGCCTCGCCGTTCGGCGCGCTCGCACCGTCGCCCTTCGCGGCCCCGAAGCCGGCGGCGGGCGAGCCGCAGGCGTGGCCGAACCCGGAGGAGCCGGATCCGGCGGGTGTGGACGCGTGGCCGGCGCCGGGTGCCGACCGCGAGGTCCCGCCGACGCTCCTGGTCTGGCCGACGCCCGAGGCCGGAGCCGAGCAGGTGCTGGCTTCCCAGGGCTACGCGCCCACCGCACTGAAGGCGCCCGCGCAGTTGAGCGAGACCGGGACGACACGGCCGGTGGCCCTGCTGGCGGACCCGGTCGGGGTCCCGGTGACGCGGGCCGCGCTGCACACGCTGCGCGCGGCGGCGGCCGACTCCGGCATCCCGCTGTTCGTGACCGCCGGGCTCGGCGCGGTTCCGGCCGCGGCGATGTCCGCGACGGCACGGCGCGGCGCGGACCCGTCCGCGCTGCTCAGGGCTCTGACACCGGAGCAGGTGCCGGCCCCGCGGGTGCTGCTGATCGAGGAGAACCCGGATCTTGCGGCCAGCTTCGCGATCTCGCTGGAGCGCGACGGGATGCGCGTCATCCAGGCCCCGAGCGAGAACGACGCGATGGCGGCCATGGTCGCCGAGCATCCGCAGCTGATCGTCATGGACATGTCGCTGGTCAAGCGGCGGCGGTCCGGCGTGGTCGACTGGCTGCGGACGTACGAGCGGCTGCACCTGGCTCCGATGGTCCTCTACACCGTTCCGGCGGCCATAACGGATCCCAACACGCTGCGCGCGCTTCGCACCGGCGAGGCGCTGGTGCATCTGGTGGACCGCGAGGTCGGGCCGGAGCCGGCGCAGCGGATCGGCGACCTGATGGGCAAGATCGTGGACTGAGACGGCATGCGCCGCCGACGCGACAGACGACGTCGGCGGCGATGGTCCGTCAGCGCTCCCGGCAGCGCCCCGTCAGTGCTTCCGTCAGCGCTCCCGGCAGCTCCGTCAGCGCAGCTCCGCCGTCGTGATCAGCCGGATCGCGGCGTCGGACCACGCGTCGAACGCCGCACGTCCCGGAGCCGGGCCCAGCGTGCTGTTCAGGCCTCGAAGATCCGTGGCGCAGCGTCCGAGCCCGGCGGCGTCCAGACGGCCGGCCGTCGCCTCCAGGCTCGTCCCGAACGACTGCGGCAGATGCCGCGCGCCGCGGTGCACCAGCTCGGCGAGGAGGTCGAAGGCGCTCTCGATGGCCGCGGTGAGCGGGTCGGGGGCCGGCGCGGCGCCGTCGTCGAGGTCCTTGGAGCCGTCGCCCGACGCCAGATCGGGCACCACGACGCGCCCCTGGGCCACGACCGCGATCGGGGTCAGCACCAGGCCGCCGCGGCCCCGCCGCACGGTGGCCGACACGTAGCGCGGTTCGCGGTACAGAGCGTCGGCGAGGGCGTCGAGCGCGCCGGGGGCGACGGAGCGGTGCTCGGAGACGATCCGCGCCGTGCCGCCGGCCGCGCCGTGCACCACCGCCGTCAGCCGCTGGCTGCCGGGCTCGTACCAGAGGTGTTCGACCTCTGCGATCTCCACGACCCGCACGTCCTCGGCGTCGACCCGCGGCCGCACCAGACGCGGCGGCAGCCGGTCGAACTCGGCGGCCAGCGCGTCGAGATCGCGGGCGAGCAGCGTGGCGGGCAGGTGGCCCCAGGCGCCGCCGGACTGGCTGACGGTCGTGCGCGCGACCCGGTTCACGGCCAGCCGCAGCCGCCGGTCGGCACGCCGGTGCGCGGTCTCGGTCACCACGTTGCCGCCGGCCAGCACGCCGACGGTGCTCCCGGCCAGCCGCCGCCCGACCAGGTCGGCACCGGTCGCGGCACTCTGGTAGCGACCGTCGAGGGTGAGCACCACACCGGCGGCCGGATCGGCCAGGAACACCAGGGCCCTGCGATCCTCGCCGACGGCCTGCACCCGGCAGCCGAGCGCGGTCAGCCGGAGCCGCCGCAGAGCCACCTCGGCAGCCTCCTCGGTCCCCAGGACCCGGGACCGGGGCTGCCCGCCCGACGATCCGGCGACCCGGGCCCGCGCGACGAGCTCGGCCAGCAGATCGGCGACGAGCCCCTGCTGATGCCGCGCGGCCCGGTCGGCGTGCGCGGCCAACTGGTCGGACAACTCCTCGGTGGCCAGCACGGGCCACCGCAGGTTCGCGGCCTCGAGGTCGCGACGGACGCGCGCCAGGCGCGGGGTGAAGCCGGCGGCCAGGTTGGCGACGCCGGTGAGGAAGATGTCGGCGGCGAGGTCGACGGCTGAGGCCAGGGCGTCGGGGCGGGCTGCCTGGACACCATCGGCGCCCACGGCCGCAGCGAGAACATCGGCTGTGTCTGATGGCCCGGCTTGGCTCTGGACATCAGCACCGGAACCGGAACCAGAACCCGAGCCGGAACCAGAACCGGAGCCAGCACCAGAACCAGCCTCACCACCGTCCGCACCGCCCACCGCGAAGTGCCGATCGCCGGCCTCCCCGGCCTCCCCCGCCCAGGCGCGCCAGGCCCACACCGCGAGCGCCACCGCCTCCTTCGTGTCGCGCACGTCGCTGCGGGCGTAGGCCAGGTCGTGGGGTACCAGGAAGCGCACCGAGCAGTTCGGGAGCTCGACCCAGGGCACCGGTTCGCGGGGCGTCGGCGGGTGGACGCGGGCCAGGTAGCCGGTGGCGAGGCGGCGGCGGGCCGAGGCGTAGGTGCGTTTGCCGAGAAGGGTTTCCAGCTCCTCGTCGGTGAACTCGGCGGGTGACCACTCCTCGGCGTCGTCCGGGCCGTCGGATGCCGTGGCCTGGTAGGCCAGCACCACCGCGACGAGGTGGCGGCAGGCGCCGGACGCGCCGCAGGTGCAGTCCGCCGCTTCCAGGCCGCCGGGCGGCAGGGCGCAGACGACGCCGTCCGGGAACGTGCCGCGGATCGCGTCCGCGTCCTCGGCGACGGTCGGGCCGGTGCCGGCTGCGACCTCCTTCGCCGCCCGCTTGTACAGGCCGCGGTTGGTCAGGGAGACCAGGGCGTCCTCGGTGAGGGCGAGCAGGTCCGCGCGGGTGATGGTCACGAGTTCACCGCCTCGGCCACGAAGGCCGCCAGTTCGCCCGGGGTCATGGCGCCGACGTGGGCGCCGAGGTTCGCCAGGCGTTCGCCCATGTCCCGGTTGAAGGAGGGGTTGGCGTCCTCGTCCAGGGCGCACAGGGCCAGGAAGCGGCAGCCCTGCTCGATCAGGGAGCGCGCGCCGCGCAGGACGCCCGCCTCGCTGCCTCCTTCGTAGAGGTCTGATATCAGGGCCACGATGGTACGGCGCGGGTTGGCGACCAGGTCGCCGGCGTAGGCCACCGCGCGGGAGATGTCGGTGCCGCCGCCGAGCTGGACCTTCATCAGCAGCTCCACCGGATCGGTGACCTCGCTCGTCAGATCCACCACCGAGGTGTCGAACGCGACCAGGTGCGTGCGCACGCCCGGCAGGCCCCACAGGCAGGCGGCCGTCACCGCCGAGTGGATGACCGAGGAGACCATCGACCCGGACTGGTCGACCAGCAGGATCACCTGCCAGTCGTCGACGTGGCGGCGCGAGCGGGTGAAGAAGTACGCGTCCTCTATATAGAGCTTGCGTTGCTCCGGCTGGTAGTGGCCGAGGTTGCCGCGCAGCGTGCGCTTCACGTCGAAGTTGCGGGCCAGCCTGACCTGCGAGGGCCGGCGCAGCCGGGTGCCGGAGAACGACGCGCGCACCTCGGTGGCCAGCTTGCGCATCAGCTCCTCGACCACGGCCGCGACCAGCTTGCGGGCCAGCTCCAGCACCTTCGGGTCCATCAGGTGCTTGGTCCGCAGGACCGCCTTCAGCAGCGCCGGGCTCGGCTCGACGCGCTCCAGCACCTTCGGGTCGGTGACGATGTCATGGATCTGATACCGGTCGACGGCGTCGCGGGTCAGCCGCTCGACGGTCTCCTTCGGGAACAGCTTCGTGATCCCGTCGAGCCAGTCGACGGTGGTCAGTATCGATTCCCCGCTGCCGCCGGGTCCCTTCGGCCCACCGCCGGCTCCGCCCTTGCGGACGCCCCGCGCCGTCAGCTCGTCGTCCCGGCCGTACAGCCAGTCCAGCGCCGCGTCCCGGGAGGCGTTGCCGCCGCTCAGCGGCATGCGCCCGGAGGCCGGAGCGCCGAGGATCATCCGCCAGCGCTCCAGCGCCGCGGCTGTCTCAGGGTCCTGCGGAACCGCGTTCACCGGATCAGCCCCTCCCGCTCCAGGATCGCCTGCACATGGCTGTCCAGCTCCCGTCCCCGGGCCAGGACCACCGGGTCGCCGATCCCGGTCCGGATCATCGACCACGCGGAGTCCTGGACCCCGTACAGCGCCAGCACCTGGCCGGCGATCGTCTCGCGCTCCCGCGGCGGGAAGTACCCGAACGCCTGCCGCAGGGCGGGCAGGGCGACCAGCAGGTCCCGATCCGTCATCGCCGTCACCAGATCGTCGAGCACCGCCAGGACCGACGCCTCCTCCAGACACTGCTCCCGGGCCAGCGCGAACAGCCCGCCGAGCCAGTCCCCGAGGCTGGCCGGGGTGCCCGCGGCACGGATAGTGCGCTCGGCGTCCGGCGGCGGCGTGCCCAGCGACCAGCCGAAGCCGAACGCGGCGCCACGCAAGTCGGGAGCAGCCTCCGCGTTGTCCGCGATACGCGCCATGACGTCCAGCGCGCGCACCGCGTCCAGCCCCAGCCCGGCCGCCGCGTGCCGCACGGCGTCGCGCACCGCGCGCACGGCGGCGATCCGGCGCGGCTGGGCCGGCGAGCCCGCGGGCCCCGGCACCGATTCGACCAGCCACAGCAGCCGGTCCACCGAAGCGCCGATGACCGTGCCCAACGTCTCGGACTGCCGGGCCGCGAGCAGCTGATCGTGCCGCCACAGGCCGAGCACGGCCGCCAGCACCTCCCCCAGCGGCTCGACTTCGTGGCCGGCGCCCACGGACTGCGCCAGCGAGCCCAGGACCTCCTCCGACAGGTCCTCGATCCCGCACAGCACCGCGTCGAAGAGCGCCTGCGCGGCCGTCTCCAGGCTCCCGCCGGCCTGCACCCGCTCGCCGAGCCGGGCCTTCGCGGCCAGCTCGACCGTCGGGCCGTAGCCCCCGGCCTCGATCAGCGCGGCCAGCCGGTCTGGGTCGGCGGTGATCCGCCACTCCTCGGTGAACGTGCTGTCCTCCAGGGCCGGATCCGGGCCCGACGAACGGTCGTGGCCGGGGACGCGCAGGACCCTGAGCCGGTGCAGCAGCCGCGAGGCGTCCCGCTCGGCGGGGACGGTCAGGTCGAGCGTCACCGCCTCCCTGCCCGCCAGCCCGTGCCGCTCCAGCTCGGCCTCGGCGTCGTGCACCAGCGGCGGCAGCGGGGTGTCCGGGTGCAGGCGGCCCACGCGGTCGCCGGACAGCGCCGCGACCATCTCCACGACGGCCGGATGCGTCCCCGGGGCCAGCACCCGGCGCCCGGTCCAGGGCAGCGGCTGGTCCAGCGCCTCGGAGACCAGCGCCGAGACCAGGCCGTCGAGCAGGTCGGCACGGGCCGGATGCCGGTGCCCGCGCACGGCCGCCAGGCCCTCGCCGTTGGCCCGCGCCGCGATGAGGTCGGCGGTCGAGACCCGCTGGCTGCGCCCGCGCAGCCGCCGCACGACCTCCTCGGTCAGCGCCGCGGCCGCCCCGGTCGGCCCCAGCTCCCACAGCCGCTGGTAGTAGCCCGGGGACGGCATGCCGGACTGGTAGCCGTCGAAGGCGTCCAGGCGCTTGAACGAGTACGGGACGAGGTAGCTGACGGCGGACTCGACGGGCACCGGGTCGGGCTCGGGCCAATCAGAGTCCTCCAACGCTGCGGCGAGCCGCAGCAGCGCCGGCCGGTGGAACCCGCCGCACACCACCAGGACCGGTTTGTCAGGACTCTGCTGAAGCGCCGCCGCGATCCACCGCGCCATGTACTGCTCGCGGATCTCCTCGGACGTCGGCTCAGCCGGTTCCCGGCCGGTGTCGTTCGCCGTCCGGACCAGGTCGAAGTACGTGTTCAGACGCTCGCCGAGCTCGGCCGCCGAGGTCTGCCCGGCCTCGATCTCCGCGATGTGGTCCCACAGCGTGTCGATGTTGTCCATCCCGAACTGCCGGCACAGCTCCTCCACGGTCCGGGTGAACCGCAGCTCGGCGTCGGCGTACCGGTTGGTCAGCGTCGAGAAGGCCGGATGCCAGGCCGGCAGGTCGATGAAGCGCACCTCGGCCCCGGCCTTCGTGCCCTCGGTCAGCGCGACCCACTCCGGCGAGTACTCGCAGAACGGCGACCACGACCCGCGCGCGAGCGAGCCGTCCCGCACCGAGGTGAACACCGCGACCGGCAGCTCGTGGCCGAGCAGGAACTCCCCGATCCGGTCGTTCATGTCGGAGGGACCCTCGATGAGGACGTGCGCCGGCCGCAGCCGCTCGATCGCCTCGCGCACCAGACCCGCGCAGGCTGGGCTGTGGTGCCGGACGCCCACGATGGTGAGGTTGGCGAGGCCGGCCGGGTTCCCGACCACCTTCTCAGGGCCCGTCATCAGCCGGGCAGCCGGTGCCGCGCGTCGTAGAGCTCCTGCCACTGGTCGCCCTTGCGGCGCTGCGCGTGCTGCTCCAGATACGTGCGCACCTTGGCCAGGTCGTCGTTGTTGTCCTTGGCCGCGGTCCCGGCCAGGCACTCCACGATGTCCGCGGCCGTCCCGGCGTCCCCGCGCAGGAACCAGCCGCGCAGACCCACCGCGTGCGCCACCGATACCGCCTCGGCCGTGCTCATCACCGACGACAGCCGCTCCATCGCGTCGCCCCGCTCGGTCTTGCCCTCGCGCAGTTCACGGAACGCGGTGACCAGCACCTCCAGCACGTCGCGGCGCGGCGGCACCGTGACGCCGGAGCCGTGCAGCAGCTGCGTCGCCTCCTGCTCGACCAGGGCGAGCTCGGTGGCGAAATCGGTGATCGCGAACACCGTCTCGAAGTTGAAGCGCCGCTTGAGCGCCGCGCTCATCTCGTTCACGCCGCGGTCCCGGGTGTTCGCCGTCGCGATGACGTTGAACCCCTCGCGCGCGAAGACCAGCGCGTCCTCGCCGGTGAGTTCCGGGACCGCCATCACCCGGTCCGACAGCGGCGAGAGCAGGCAGTCCTGCACCTCCAGCGGGCAGCGCGTGATCTCCTCGAAGCGCACCACCCGGCCCTCGGTCATGCCCCGGTACAGCGGCGCCGGCACCAGCGACTTGGTCGAGGGCCCCTCGGCGACCAGCAGCGCGTAGTTCCACGAGTACTTGATCTGGTCCTCGGTGGTGGCCGCGCCGCCCTGCACGGTCAGCGTCGAGTCGCCGCTGACCGCCGCGGCCAGCAGCTCCGACAGCAGCGACTTGGCCGTGCCCGGCTCGCCGACCAGCATCAGGCCTCTGCTGGTGGCCAGGGACACCAGCGCGCGGTCGATGAGCGAGGGGTCGCCGACGAACTTGCGGGTGATCCCGGCCTTCTCGTCGCCCAGGATGAAGCGCCGCGCCGCGCGCAGGCTCAACGCCCAGCCCGGCGGCCGCTCGCCGTCGTCGGCGGCGGCCAGCCGGGCCAGCTCGTCGGCGTAGCGGACCTCGGCGGCCGGGCGCTGGATGCGCTTGCCGTCCGGGCCGGGCCCGAGGGAGGACTGCGCCGCGGCCGTCCCGGCGGTGTGCTTGGCGCTCACTGTGCGGTCACCTCGGTCAGATCGCGGAGTATCTCGGATGCGGTCACAGAGTCGAGTGTGCCGAACGGGTCCGACCGTTCGGGAAGGGGGCTGCGGCCCCACGGCAGGGCATGGCGGTCGTAGTCGGGGTCGTCCTCGGTCGCGCTCAGCCAGACCGCTTTGATGGCCTGGTAGGCCGACTGCGCCGCCGCACCGGCCTCCAGGCCCGGTTCGAGCTCCATGACCACGCACCGCCCGTCGCCGACCGGACGGAGCAGCCGCGACCACAGCCGGTCGGCTCCGATCGGACCGCGCCGCCATCCGCGGGACGCCAGCCCGTCGAACCTCGCGGGGCCGAAACGGACCACGCCCAAGGCATGCGAGCCGGATACGGCGTCCGGGCAGATGTACGGCCGCACGAGGAGCTTGCCCGCGAGCTCATCGGCGTTCAGCGTCAGCGGCGGACGTCCCAGCTGGTCGAACGGCTGGAGGATCTCGTAGTCGGAGAAGACCTCGGACCACCGGCCCAGGGCGGGCCCGAGGTCGACCGGATGCGCGACGCCGATCAGGGCGTCCTCAGGGACCTCATAGTGGGCGTCATCGATGTCTGCGAAGCTCAAGTCCTCGGCGACGCGGAACGTGCCGACCAGGCCGCCGTCCGCGGCGTACACGCCCCACACCAGGCGCCGCACAAGCCGGCCGAGAACCAGATGGCGAACCAGATACGTGGCGAACTCCTGCGGAATCCAACGGCGCCGCTCCAGCATCCCCCGCTCCAGCCGCACGGCCTGCTCCTGCGCCCCGACCCGGGCCTGCGTCTTCAGCGTCGCGAAGCGTTTGTAGGAGGCGGGAGCCAGCTCGGGGTCGTCCCGCTTGCCGGGCTTGGGCAGGGCCCGCAGCACCGCACCGGTCTCGTCGGTGACGACCGGCCGCAGCAGTTCGTCGAAGGACACGTCGAAGCCGCGTCTGCCGTAGTCCAGGTGCAAAGTCCCCTCGGCGCTCAGCCCCGAAGTCGGGACCAGGCGGTCGGCGAGGCGGTCCGCCGACAGGTCCATGGACTGCGCGACATCCTCGAACGTCGCCTGCGCCTTGCGCTTGGTCCTGGGGGTCCATGAGCGGCGCGAGAAGGTGTACAACGCCACGAGCGCGCGGTCGCCGCCGATCGCGGCGAGGGCGTCGAAACCGGCGTAGACGAAATCGGTCTTCGCCTGCCCGTACCAATCGCGGATCAGCTTCTCCAGCCGGCTGACCGTGTTCTCGTCACCGAAGGTCCCGAGGGCGGCGAACACCCAGCCTTCGCTCTCGGGAGCGCCCGACTGTTCCCAACCGTCGTACAGGGAGCCGACGAACTCCGCGAGCGAGGAGGCATCGCAGAGCTCTTTGACAGCCTCCAGACCGGGGTAGGGCGCGTCCGGCTTGGAGAACATCAGCATCTCCACGACCGCCTGTGCGGCACCGGGGGGAAGCGTGGTCCGGCCATCTTCCAAGCGGATCTCGGGCAGCATCGCCGCGCGCGCCCACGACGGCGCCTGCGGAACAGTGCGGGGGTAGGTCTCGAAGCCGAGGTCCGCCAGCACCTCCTTGGTCGCGGTGGCCACGTCCTCGCCGTACGCCTCCGCCGCGACCCCGACGACGTCCACGCCGTCCGCTTCGAGGAAGCGAAGCGCGGCGACGGTGTTCTGGCGCAGCTTGCCGGGCTTGCCCAGCGCCGTCGGCACGAGACCGCGCACCGCCGCTTCGGGATGGCGTCGCAACCAGGTGACTGCGTGGGCCCGCATGGAGCGCAGCCGCGCGAACCCGTCCGCCATGATCGCCGCGATCTCGGCGGACTCGAACGGCTGGAGCAGCTGGGCACGCACGGCCGGGAGTCTTGAGAGCGACAGCACTGTGGGAAGCGCAAGGGTTTCGTACTTCGCGACGAAGGTCCGGGCCCGGTTGGTGACCTGCCGGATCGGCGGCTGCCAGTCGGCGAGCTGCGGGCGCACCAGCTCTTCGGGGGCGTATGCCACGAAGTAAGTGAGGAGGTGTTCGTCGGAGATGCCGTTGAGGATCTCGTGCACGACCGCCTCCCACCCCTGCTCCGGAGTCCAGCCCGCGCCGTGACCGGTGAGCCAGGCCTCGCGTTCGCCGGGCAGCCAGGCGACCTCGACGTCCGCGACGGCCGCCGGCGGCGTCAGGCCCTCGACCACGACCGGCTTCCCGCGCTTGCGCTTCTTGTCGTGCCACGGCGGGGCGGCCAGGATCTCGGGCAGATCCGCGAGCGCGGCATCACGGCGCGCCGTCCCCGCGGTCATCGGCCCGTCACCTCGGTCAGGTCGCGCAGGATCTCCGAAGCCGGGACGGCGTCGAGGTCGGACAGCGGCACCGCGTGCAGCTCGAAGGAGGCGTGCTCGCCGGCCACGCTGAGCCAGACGCGCTCGATGCGCTGGTAGCCGGAGCCCGCCGCGACGCCGCCCTTCAGCCCCGGCGAGATGTCCACGATCAGGTACCGGTCGTCGCCGAGCTGCCGCAGGAACCGCGACCAGACCGGCGGATCGCCCACCGGTCCGCTGTACCAGCCGCGGGGCTCCAGGGCGGCGATCACGTTCGCGTCCAGGACCACCCGCTGGAAGCGCTCCAGCATCCGGCCGGACCGCTCGGCCTCGGTCAGCTCCAGGGACGGCCGGCCCAGCTGGTCCAGCGGCTGCAGGATCTCGTAGTCGGCGAAGACCTCGCTCCACTCCGCGGCCGTCGGTCCGAGCTCCACCGGGTGCGCGACGCCGATGGCGGCGCCTTCGGGGATCTCGTAGTGCGCGTCGTGGACGTCGGCGTAGCTGAGGTCCTCGGCGATCCGGAACGAGCCGATCGTCGTGCCGTCGGGTGCGTAGACGCCCCACACCAGCCGCCGCGTGATGTGGCCCAGCAGGGGATGCGCGACCATGTACGCCGCGAAGCCCTCCGGGTCCCAGCGCCGGCGGGTGAACATGGCCTTCTCCAGGCGCTTGATCTGGTCCACCGCAATGGTCTGCGCGGCCTTCTTCACCTCGGTGTAGTGCAGGTACGCGGCCACCGCCAGCTCCGGGTCGTCGGTCTTGACCGGCCGGGGCATCCGCTGGAGCACCTTGCCGGCGGCGTCGGTCACCCGCGGCCGCAGCAGCTCGTCGAAGCCGACGCCGAACGAGCGCGGGCCGTAGTCCAGCCGGAGCCGGCCGTCGGGGCCCAGGCCCAGGGTCGGGACCACCCGGTCGGCGAGGTCGTCGGCCCGCAGGTCGAGCGAGGCGGCCACGTCCTGGAAGCGCTCGGCGGCCCGGCGCCGCACCGGCTTGCGCCGGCCTTTCTGCACCACGCCGTGCAGGGCCGCCAGGGCCCGGTCGCCGCCGATCATGCCCAGCACCGTCAGCGCGTCGCTGACCAGCGGGTAGTTGCGCTCGGTGGTCCAGGGCCCGATCAGCGGCTCCAGCCGGTCCACGGTGCCGTCGTCGCCGAGCAGGCCCAGCGCGTCCAGAGCCCACCGGTCCTCCGGCAGCGACCCGGATTCGCGCCAGTTGTCGAACAGCGCGAAGGCGAACTCGCCCAGCCCGGACTCGTCGCAGAGCTCTTTGACGACCTCCAGGCCGGGATGCGGGGCCTCGGGCTTGGAGATCTGGAGCATCTCCACCACGGACTGGACCGCGCGCGCCGGCAGCTCGGCCGTCCCGTCCTTGAGTCCGATCGGCGGGAGCACCGCGGGCTTGGCCCACATGGGGATCTCGGGCATGGTGCGCGGATACGTGCCGAGCCCGCCTTCGGTGAGCAGGTCCTTGACCGCCACGCCGACCGCCTCTCCGTACGTGTCGGCGACGATGCCCACGACGTCGGTGCCCTCGGCGGCCAGCCACCGCAGCGCGGCGTCGGCGGTGCGCCGCTGCGGGCCCGCCTTGCCGAGCGCGGCCGGCGCCAGCAGCCGCACGGCGGCCGCGGGATGGCGGCGCAGCCAGCCCAGAGCCGCGCCGCGCGCCACGCTGCGCCGCCGCGTCATGCCCTCGACCATGGAGGCGGCGATCTCCGCGCTGACGAACGGCTGGAGCAGCCGGCCCCGGTCCCCCGGCCGCCCGCGGATCGCCTGCACGGCCGGGAGCGCCAGCAGCTCGTAGCGCGCGACGAAGGACAGGGCTCGATCATCGGCGCGCCGCAGCGGCGGCTTCCAGCCGTCCGCCAGCATCGGCCGCACCAGCTCCGGCGAGGCGTAGGCGGCGAAGTAGAGGGCCACCGGCGTCATGGGATCGTCGGGCTGGAGCGGCTGGGCACGCCAGGCGTCGATCTGCTCGGCGATCGCCGCCCAGCCCTGGCTCGGCTCCCAGCCGGCACCGCGGCCGAGCCAGCGCTCGCGCTCGCCGGGCAGCCAGGCGATCTCGACCTCGGCCGGCGGCGTCAGTCCGCCGACCACGATCGGTTTGGGCCGCTTGGCCTTCGGGTCAGACCACGGCGGCCGGGCCAGGATGTCAGGGAGCTGTATCTCCTGCGCGGCGTCCGGCGCGGTCCGGGTGAGAGCCGCCAGGACATGGGTCGTGGCCCGCGTGGGCTCCATGGCGGACAGGACGCGCAGTGCGCTGTCCGGGAAGCGTTCTGCTGCGGCGTGGAGGTAGGACAGGGTCTCAGGCCGTCCGTTGTCCCGCTCGGCGAGCGCCCGGATCGCGTCGTCGCCGGGGATCCGGGACATCAGGTCCAGGGCCGCCAGCGTGGCCCCGGTCAATGCCTTGCCCCTGTTGGACTGGCCGTCGTGCCAGGCGAGCAGGAAGGGCAGGGCACGGTCTCCGGCGATCGACAGGAACGTCAGCTCGACGGCGGGATCTCCGGGCCAGACCCACCTTCCGCCGTCCCGCAGGAGTTCCCCGACCGCGGCCGCCTGCTCGGCGGTGGCGACGGAGGGCAGCAGCGCGGCGGGCGGAAGCTCGCCCCGGCCCGCCGCCGCCAGGTCCTCCTCAAGCCAGTCCGGACGCTCGGGGAACAGGAACGTGGCCAGAGTCCGGGCGAACCACCGGCCGTCCTCAGCCGTCCTGGTCCGCTCGGCGGCGGCCATGGCCTCGGCGTGGACGTCGTCCGGCGCCGAGCGGACCAGATCCAGCAGGTGCCGCGCCGGGCCCATGCGGTCCAGGACGCTGAAGCGTTCTCGATAGCCCAGCTGGCCGTAGACGGCGGACGCCTCCAGCGCGTAGGCAACGCCCCGCACGTGGTTCCAGACGTCGACCGCGGCCTCGGCCCCGAAGTCATCCAGCCGATCGAGCGTGCCCTCGGCCAGGGCCGCCTGACGCGGCGTCAGCTTTGTCAGGTCGCCGAAGTCCATCCCCGTCATCGCCTCGACGGTGCGCTTGTCGCTGCCCGGATGCTTCAGGGCAGCCTCGATGAGCCCCTGGGAGTTCTTGGCCATGCCCCGCCGGCGCTCGTACAGCCGCTGCACTGCTTCGGTGTCGGTCTGCGGGATCTGGTCGGGACGGCAGCGGCCGCGCGCGATCGGCTCGACCTTCTGGTAGGCCTTCGGCAGTTCCACAGCGCCGCTCACAGTCCGGTCACCTCGCTCAGGTCGTTCAGGATCTCCGAAACGGTCACCGGATCCAGCGACGACAGCGGCTCGGAACGCTCCCCGCGCCGCCAGTAGCCGTGGCGAAGGCTCTCGCCGGAGATCCAGACGCTCTTGAGCTCCTGGTCCTCGGCGTCGCCGACCCAGCCCGCGCCGAACCCGGGGGCCAGGTCCACCACCACGGTGCGGCCGTCGGGCAGCTCGCGCAGCAGGTGGCCCTGCCAGCCGGCGTCGGCCGGGTCGCTGCGCCGCCAGCCCCGCCGCTCCAGGCCGAGCACCTTGCCGGCGGGCGTCCGGACGCCGGCGAAGCGGATCAGCGAGCTGCCTTCCGCCTCCTCAGCGGTGAGCGCGAGGACCGGCCGGCCGAGCTGCCGGAACGGTTGCAGGATCTCGTAGTCGGCGAACACCTCCGACCAGCGCGGCAGATCCTCGCCGAGATCCAGCGGATGCGCGACGCCGATCAGGGCGTCGTCCGGCAGCGTGATCGGGTCGTCAGCGGCGTCGGCGCAGGAGTCGTCCTCGGCGACCCGGAACGTGGCGCGCACGCCGGTGCCGTCGGGCCGGAAGTCCGACCACACCAGGCGCCGGACGAGATGGCGCAGCAGCGGATGGCCGACGAAGTACTCCTGGAAGTCCGCCTTGGTCCAGTGGCGACGCGCCACCATCGCCGACTCCAGCCGGGTGATCTGGTCGGCGGCCAGAGTCCGCACGTCCTTCTTCAGGCCGCTGAAGCGCTGGTAGGCGGCCGGGGCCAGCTCGGCGTCGTCCTTCACCCCGGGCTTGGGCAGCGACTTCAGGCGCTTGCCGTCCTCGTCGGTGACGCCGGGCTTGAGCTGCTCGTCGAAGAAGACCCGGAACCGGCGCGGGCCGTAATCCAGCTCCATCGAGCCGGAGGCGTCCAGGCCGAGGTCGGGGACGAGGCGGTCGCCGAGCTGGTCGCGGGTCAGGCGCAGCTCCGCGGCTATGGCGGCGACGCGCTCCTGGGCGCTGTCCTTCAGCCCGCGGAACTTGCCCTTCTGCGATATCCCGTAGAGGTGCAGCAGCGCGGTGTCGCCGCCGATCGCGGTCAGCACGTCCAGACCGGCGACCGCCCGGGCGTGGCCGCCGTCGCCGGGCCAGACCCGGATCAGCGGGGACAGGCGGCGCACGGCCTCGTCGCCGCCGAACCACCGCAGGGCGTCCATCGCGAAGGACAGCTTCGCCGGGTGGTCCGCGGTCTGCCAGTTCTCGAACACGGCCCAGGCGAAGTCTTCGAGCGAGCGGGTGTCGCAGAGTTCTTTGACCGTCTCCAGCCCGGGATAAGGGTTCTCGGCGGTGGAAACCATGAGCATCCGCACCACGTTCCGCACGGCCGTCGGCGGCAGGGCCTCCTTGCGACCGGCCACCAGCAGCTGCGGCAGGCTCTCGGGCTCGGCCCAGCCGGGCGGTTCCGGCATCGTCTTCGGGAGCCCGGCGACCAGCGGGTCCTGGGCGAGCAGCCGGACGACGCCGGCCTCGGCCTCGGGACCGTAGGCCGCCGCCTCGGTGCGGACTTCGTCCTCGAAACCCTCGGCGGCCAGGAAGCGCAGCGCGGCCTCGGCGCCCTGGCGCGTCCGGCCCGCCTTGCCGAATGCCGCGGGTATCAGGGTACGAACAGTAAGCGCGGGATGGCGGCGCATCCAGGCCTGCGCCGGGGAACGCAGCGTCTTCAGCCGCAGCCAGTCCGCGACCAGCGGCGCGATCTCGGAGCAGGCGAACGGCAGCAGGAGTTCGGCGTTCTCCACCGGACTGCTGCGCACCGCGCTCATCACCGCGGGGAAGGCGTCCACGCCGAAACGCGCGGTCGCGGTGCTGCACCAGGCGAGGGCGTCGTAGGAGTAGCCGTCCACGAGGTTGCGCAGTGCTCGCCGGGCCTGCGTTTCGGGGGCCCTCATGACGATCACCATGAGCTGATACGCGTTGCGCCGGCCCAAAGCCTTGGCCAGGCGCTTGTCCCAGTCCTCGTCCTCGCGGTGCGCCACGCCGAGGGTGTCGGCGCGCCAGTCCTCGCGTTCCTGGTCGCTCAGCCACACCACCTCGCTGCTGGTCGGCGCAATCAGGTCCCTGATGATGACCGGCTTCACGGTCTCGCGCGCCTTCTCCCACGGCGGGGTGGTCAGCAAGTCCGGCAGGGTGTCGGCGGACGCCGAGGGCAGCGGTGCCGCGAGGCCGCCCACCAGCTTCTCCACGCGGGTCCTGGCCTCGTCGGACAGGTGCGGGAGGACCGCGCGGGCCGCGTCCGGCCGGCTGGTGACCGTCAGCCGCAGCACCCGCTCGGCCGCGATTCGCACGGCCGGCTGCTCCGGCGCCGCCTCGGTGAGCAGCCGGATGCCGCGCTCCGGGAACCGCTGCGCGGCCTCGGCCAGGACGGCCGAGGTGCCGCGGTAGGCGAGCTGCCCGAGGAGGGCCAGGAAGGCGGCGTCGCTGTCGAAGCCGGCGAGTATCCGCTGCACGCGCTGCCGGGCCTCGACGCCGTCCCAGTAGTGCTCGACCCAGTTCGCGATCGCCGGGATCAGGTCCAGCCCGATGGTGGCGACCATGGTCGCGGTCGCCGCCGAGCACAGCCGCAGCGCGTCGGCGTGCGCCCACTTGGTCAGCCGCTCGGCCTGCTGGGGCGTGCTCACCGCCCCGATCAGCAGCCACGCCGCCAGCCCGTCGCGGCCCTCCCAGCGGCGGCCGAGCGGGCCGGTGACGTCCTCATCGACCCAGTCGGCGCGCTCGGGGAACAGGAAGGACAGGAAGGTGTTCCGGACGTCGGCCAGGCCGCGCAGGGCACTGGCTTCGGCGAGCGCCGCGGCGTGGTCCTCGGCGCTCGCGGCGGCCAGGTAGCGGCGCATCCGCGCGGCCATCGCGAGGCGCTCCTGCGCGTGGGCGGCGTCGTGGTCCTTGCGGCGCAGTCCGGGAGCCTTCTGGCCCTTGCGCAGGGCCCAGATCCCGAAGCCGCCGAGGTGGGCCGTCGCCGCGGTCGCGAAGGGGACGCCCCGCGCCGCGACCCAGGCGTCGACGAGGACGTAGGGCTCGTAGCTCTTCGGGGCGTCGTAGAGGACGACGGACGCGGCGATCGCAGCCTGCTGCGGCGTCATCGCGGCCAGGTCGCCGAACTCCGGCTGCCGCATGGCCTCGGCCAGGTCGCCGTCGGTGCCGTCGTGGGCGAGCACCAGTTCGACGGTCCGGGCCGCCTTGGCGAATACGCGTTCGAAGTCGGCCGCCGCCTCCCCCGCGCTCCGGGAGACCTCGATCGGCTCGGCCAAGCCCGCCGCCTTCCCGTCGCGGCGCGGGATCACCAGCGCCCGGGGGTCGAACCGCCTGTCGAACAGTCCTGCGACAGCGTCCACCGGTTCCAGGACGTTCCCCACTAGCCCTCCCAAGCCCCTTATTGGCCAGCAACACCGCGCCCGCCCGAATGGCCAGAACCATAGCGAGGCAAGCCGACAGGGGTGGCAGGGTCCGGCGACCCGGAGGCAGGGAGCGTGCATCAGCACGGGTCAGCACTGGTCAACGCGAGTCGACGCGGGTCAGCGCCGGGTCCGGCGCGGCACCGCGGGCGTCATCCGCACGCTGCCCTCAAGTTGCTGACCCGTTCGGGTGCATGATCCCCTCGAACGTATGGCGCTCCGGTTCGCGGCATTCATGGCGCTGTGGACCGTCTTCTACTTTTCGGTTCCCAGTTTGCACCTGCTGACCTGGACCGTGATCGGCCTCGGCGGGGTCGGCGCGGTGCTGTTCGGCGTCCGCCGCTACCGCCCGCACACCCCGGAGGCCTGGTACCTGCTGGCCGGGGCGATGCTGACGCTGGTCAGCGGGGACACCGCGTACAACCTGCTGACTGACGTCTTCGGCCAGGTCGAGCCGTTCCCCTCGGTCGCCGACGCCATCTACCTGGCGACCTACCCGCTGGCCGCGGCCGGGGTGCTGCTCATGGTGCGGCGGCGCAGCCCGCTGCGCGACCGGGCGGCGCTGATCGACGCGCTCATCCTGACCACGGCGGTGACGCTGCTGCTGTGGGTCTACATCATCACTCCGACGGCGGACAAGGGGACCCAGTCCTGGCTGAGCAGCGCGGTGTCCATCGCCTACCCGCTCGGGGACGTCATGCTGCTGGCGGTGACCGCGCGCCTGGCCACCGGCGGCGCCCTGCGCGGGCCGGCGGTGCGGCTGCTGCTGCTCGGCGTGGTGGGGCTGACCGGGTCCGACGTCGCCTACGCGCTGGTCCGGCTGTACGGCACCTGGCACGTGGGCACCGCCGCCGACCTGGGCTGGGTGGTGTTCTACATCTCCTGGGGCGCGGCCGGGCTCTCGCCGTCGATGACCGAGCTCACCGAGCCGGTGGCGCGCCACCGGCACGGCGCCGACAGCTCGCGGGTCATCCCGCTGGCGGTCGCGGCCCTGGTGGCGCCCACCGTGCTGATGATCGAGGCGCTGGAGCAGAACCAGCGCGACGGGGTGGTCATCGCCGTGTGCTCGGCGCTGATGTTCCTGCTGGTCCTGCTGCGGCTGTACCTGGCCGGGCGGCAGACCCGGGAGCTGGACAACCGCGCGCACACCCGGGCCATGCTGCGCGAGCTGAAGTACCGGGCCTACCGGGACTCGCTCACGGGCCTGGGCAACCGGCTGCGGTTCCAGGACCGGGCCGAGCGCGCCCTGGCCCGGGCCGAGGAGTTCGGCGGCGTGGCGGCCATGCTGCTCATCGACCTGGACAACTTCAAGGAGGTCAACGACACCCAGGGGCACAAGGTGGGCGACGAGCTGCTGGTGGCGGCCGCCTCCCGGATCGCCGAGGCGGTGCGGCCCGGCGACCTGCCGGTGCGCCTGGGCGGCGACGAGTTCGCGGTGCTGCTGTCCGACGGGGCCAGCCAGAAGGCGGCGACGGCGCTGGCCGAACGCCTGATCAAGGTGCTGGCCGAGCCGTTCCGGCTGTCCGGGGCCCCGGTGCCGGTGCGGGCCAGCATCGGGGTGGCCACCAGCGCCGGCGGGGCCGGGGGCACCGAGGAGGTGCTGTTCCGCAACGCCGACCTGGCGCTGTACGCGGCCAAGGCCGACGGCAAGGGCACCTGGCGGCTGTTCGACCCGGCGCTGTACGACGCCGCGCTCCAGCGGCTGGCCCTGCGCACCGGCCTGGACCGGGCCCTGGCCGTCGGCGAGTTCGAGCTGCACTACCAGCCGATCGTGGACCTGCAGGGCCCGCCGCGGGTGGCCGGGTTCGAGGCGCTGGTGCGCTGGCGGCACCCGAAGCTGGGGCTGCTGTCCCCGGGGAACTTCGTGCCGGTGGCCGAGGAGACCGGCCAGATCACCCCGATCGGGGCCTGGATCCTGCGGCAGGCGACCGTGGACGCGGCCGCCGCCGGGTTCGGGTACGTGGCCGTCAACGTCTCCCCGCACCAGTTCAGCGACGGCGGCTTCGTCGACTCGGTGCGCGCGGCGCTGCGCGCGGCGGGCCTGCCGGCGCACCGGCTGACCGTGGAGATCACCGAGAACGTCTTCCTGCACGAGGCGACCGCCAACGCCCTCATCGACCTGCAGCGGCTGGCGCTGCTCGGGGTGCGGATCGCCATCGACGACTTCGGGACCGGCTACTCCTCGATCGGGTACCTGCGGGACCTGAAGTTCGACGTGATCAAAGCCGACAAGTCGTTCGTGGACCGGATCGCCGACCAGAAGGACCACGAGCTGCTGCTGCGGGGGATCGTGCACGTGGCCCGGACGATGGACATCGCCGTGGTCGCCGAGGGGGTCGAGACGGTCGGGCAGCGGGACCTGCTGCGCGACATGGGGTGCGCCTACGCGCAGGGCTTCCTGTACTCGCCGGCGGTGCCGCTGGCGGACACGGCCGGCGTGCAGGCCACCATCGAGAAGGGAGACGGCTGATGGCGCGGCACGAAGTGTGGGCGGAACTGGCCCGGTTGAAGGACACCACGAGGTTCTACGACGCGGTCATCGAGGAGCAGGACCGCGTCGAACCCCGGCGGATCCGGATCGGCGACCACTGGATGTCCGACTTCGCGTCCTGCAACTACCTCGGCTTCGACGTCGACCCGGAGATCATGGCCGCCCCGGCGGAGCTGATCGCCAAGTGGGGCACGCACCCGAGCTGGTCGCGGCTGCTGGGCAACCCGCGGCCGTACCTGGACATCGAGGACCAGCTCACCGACCTTTTACAGGCCCCTGACACGCTGGTCCTGCCGACCATCACGCACATCCACATGACGGTGATCCCGGTCCTGGCCGGCAAGGGCACGGTGTTCTGCGAGGCGCAGGCGCACCGGACCATCTACGACGGCAGCTCGGTGGCCCGCGGCAACGGCGCCACCCTGCACCGCTGGCGGGCCTCGGACCTCGGCGGGCTGGCCGTGGCGCTGCGCAAGGCGCCCAAGGACCTGCCGCGCCTGGTGTGCATGGACGGCATCAACAGCATGACCGGCAACGAGCCGGGGCTGGCGGGGATCGCGGACATCTGCCGGGCCGAGGGCGCGCTGCTGTATGTGGACGACGCGCACGGGTTCGGCGTGATCGGCGAGCGGTCGGCGGCGGAGACGTCGCCGTACGGGGCGCTGGGGAACAGCATCGTGCGGCACCTCGGGGAGTCGTACGAAGGGCTGGTGCTGGTCGGCGGGTTCTCCAAGGCCTACTCCTCGCTCCTGGCGTTCCTGGCGCTGCCGACGCAGATGAAGGAGTACCTGAAGTTCGCGGCGGCGCCGTACCTGTACTCCGGACCATCCCCGACGGCCTCGCTGGCCACGGTCCTGGCCGGGCTGAAGGTGAACCGCGAGCGCGGCGAGGAGATCCGCGGCCGGCTGTGGCACAAGACCGCGCGGGTCATCGACCACGTCCGCAAACTCGGCCTGTACACACCGAACGTCAGCGGCTTCCCCATCATCGAGCTGCCGGCCCGGCAGGCCTCGGACATCGACGAGATCGCCACCCTGCTGTGGGAGCGCGGCATCTACGTCACACTGGCGGCATACCCGCTCGTGCCGCGGGACCAGGCCGGATTCCGGATCCAGGTGACCGCGGCGAACACCGATGAGGAGATCGACCAGTTGAACGCGGCACTGACCGAACTGGAGCCGCTGCTGCGCAAGGCCGAACACCGCGGCGGCGCCGGGGCGGGAACATCAGGGAGCTGATGTGTACCCGCACCTGGAGAGCCTGAGCCAGCTGGGGCGCCTGACGCTGGCCTTCGCCCTGACCTACCTGCTCGGCTTCGAGCGCGACCTGCGCGGCTCGCCGGCCGGCGACCGCACCTTCTCCCTGATCGGCGTGGGCAGCGCCATCATCGCCGTCCTGGCCAAGGACGGCAACGCCCCCAACGCCCTGGCCGGCGTCATCACCGGCGTCGGCTTCATCGGCGCCGGCGTGGTCTTCCGCCCGAGCCTGGCCACCACCCCCCGCCGCCACCTCCTCGACATGGTGAAGGGCGTCACGACCGCCGCGACCATCTTCGCCGCCGCCGCGATCGGCGCCGCATGCGGATTCGGCCGCCTCCTGCTGGCCACCGGCGGCACCGCACTGGTCCTGCTGGCCCTGGAGGTGCGCCACATCCCGCTGCTGAAGTTCGCCGACGGGCGGCGGTGGGCTTCGCGGTTCGCGAACGATGAGGTGCTGCTGCCGGACAAGGACGCGGCCGGGGGCGCGGGGGACGGGGCCGGAGGCGGGGGAGACGAGGGCGCGGGAGATGGGGGCGCAGGGGGCGGGGCCGGGCGGCTCTGATTATGGGTCAGCGCAACCCCAACCCGCGCCCAACCGACTCCCCTACGGCGCATCCACCCGATACGGGTCATGCTCCGTCAGCAGCTTGTCCAGCCGGGCCTGGTCGACGCGCCCGACCAGCTGTACCTCGTCCTGCTTGTCCCGGACCACCTTGGCCAGGGTGATCGCCGAGGTGATGGTGTACAGCAGGCCCAGGCCCAGGAAGGCGCGCTCCCAGGCGTTGACCGGGAGGTAGCAGATGCCGACGACGGTCGCGCCGGCGGACACGATGAAGGAGGCGACCGCCTGGAAGTAGTACGCGGCCGTGTTCTTGTTTGCCAGTGGCGTACTCATGCTTCGATGATGGCGCCGAGGCGGTCACCGATCGTGAGTACGAGTACTCATATGGGTACTCATCCGCGGCTCATTGGTTCCGGCGGTATCCGAGTACCTCGCCGCTGGCTGTGAGGACGTACGCCGCCTGGCCGGAGGGGTCCGGGACGGTCAGGTCGGCGCTGCTGGCGGTGGGACCCTCGGGCATCGGGTAGTTGTGCACCACGTGGCCGTCCGCGGTGTCCACCACCGTCATCGCCAGCGGGTTCTGCGAGGTCGGGGTGTGGACCTCGATCCAGATCTTGTCCCCGACCAGGGCCGGGACGTTGGCGATGCCGTTGAACGTCGCAGGGTTCTTCCACAGGGTGGTGCCGCTCTTCACCGTGCTGCTCACCTGGAGGGCGTAGACGCGGTTCGCGTCGGCGGCGTAGACGGAGTCGCCGGACTCCAGCACCAGGCCGGTGAAGCGGCGGTCGCTGGAGGGCGGCGTCTTGTCCAGGGCGCTGGGGTAGGTCCACATCCACTTGCCGGCCGTGTCGTAGGCGTGGACCGAGCCGCTGTGCATGTCGGTCAGGTAGACGTGCTGCTCGGTGCCGGTCACGGTGGGGTTGGCGGTCCCGGCGCCGTTGTCGCTGTACGCCGCGAAGGGGACGTGCCAGACCTCTTTGCCCGTCCGCAGGTCCATGCCCCGCAGGATCCGCAGTGAGTTCTGGTCGCACAACGAGACGTAGAACAGGTTCCCCGCCTTGGGCACCGACACCCCGACGGTGGTCTGGGCCAGGACCAGGCCGCTCGGCGGCGAGGCCACCACCTGCATGTCGGTCGGCGCCATGGACCAGATCGTCTTGCGGGTCGTGACGTCCAAGGCGGCCAGGCAGGGCGGGAAGCTGGGGTCGTAGTTGCCGGAACCGACCATCAGGATGGTGCCGATGAGCCCGAGGATGCCGGTCGGGGGCATGTTGTTCGTGGACGTCGAGGCCTGCAGGCCGGTCTTGGCCGTCCAGGCCTGCGAACCGTCGGCGAGGTTCCACGCGTAGACGACGCCGTCGCCGTAGCTGTAGATGAACTTGTCGTCCGCGGCGATGCCCGCTCCGCCGACGTTGGTCACCGCGGGGATCGACACCGGGGGGAAGGCCGTGCCGCCGGCGACGGTGTCGATGGCGACCAGGTCCTGCGGCGGGTTCGGGTTCACGACGCTGGTGGCCTGGTAGATGCCGATCAGCTTGGTGCCGCTGATCACGGCGCCGCCCGAGGCGCCGCCCAGGTCGGTCTTCGAGCTCCAGTCCTCGCCCCACGGGCCGAGGGCGTGCGTCGGAGTCGGAGTCGGGGTCGGCGTGGGGGCCGAGGACGCGGCGGAACTTGTCGCCGGGGCGGTCGACGCGCCCGAGGGGGCGCTCTTCGACGGCGTCCCGGGCGGATACGTGGCCCCGGCTTCCTGCGTCGCCCCCTTCTTGTCGCCGTGGCGGGTCGCGGCGTACCAGGCGCCGCCGCCGGACGCGGCCACCGCCACGGCCCCGGCGATCCCGGCCAGCATCCGGCGCCGGCCGGGGTTCGCGACGCCGGAGGGACCGGACACCGTCGGCGCCGCCGTCGTGCCGATCGCGACGCCGCTGCCGGTGGCGTCCGCGCCGCCGACTCCGGCGTTCGTGACGTCCGCGTCGGCGGGGGCCGGCGTCGGCGTGCCGTCGCCTTCCGCCTGCCGCCCGGATGTCGCCTGCCCGGACGCGGACTGCGCGGCCAGCACCATCGGCGCGGAGGCGTACTCGCGCATGTCCCGGTTCACGGCCTCGGGCAGCCAGTCCACGCCGCTGATGTCGGCGTCCGGCGGCAGCAGGATGTCCAGCAGCTGGTCGGTGGTCGGCCGGTTCGCCGGGTCCTTCTCCAGGCACGCCGAGACGATCGGCCGCAGCGCCATCGGCACCCCGGTGAGGTCCGGCTGCTCGTGCACGACGAGGTACAGCTGCACGTGGTCCGGACCGTCGCCGAACGGCGGGACGCCGGTGGTGGCGTAGACCATGACGCCGCCGAGCGCGAAGACGTCCGAGGCCGGGCCCATCGCCGGATCGGCGCGGCACTGCTCGGGGCTGGAGTAGCGGGGCGAGCCGACGACGATCCCGGTCGTGGTCAGCGAGCTGCCGCCCTCGGAGGCGCTGATGCCGAAGTCGATGACGCGCGGGCCGTCGGGGCCCAGGATGACGTTCGAGGGCTTCAGATCGCGGTGGATCAGGCCCGCGCTGTGGATCGCGCCGAGCGCCTCGGCGATGCCGGCGCCCAGGACCCGCGCCGAGTGCTCGGGCAGCGGGCCGTGCTCGTGGACGGCGCGCTGGAGCGAGGGGCCGGGTATGTAGGCGGTGGCGAGCCAGGGCGCCGGGTCGTCGGGCCCGGCGTCCAGGACCGGCGCCGTGTACATGCCGTCAACGGTGCGTGCGGCCTGCACCTCGCGCCGGAAACGGGTACGGAAACGCTCGTCCTCGGCGTACTCGGCGCGGATCACCTTCACCGCCACCGGCCGGCCGCCGCGTGACCGGGCCAGGTAGACCCGGCCCATTCCGCCCGCGCCGATCCGCGCGAGCGGGATGAACGGCCCGACGCGGGACGGGTCTTCGGGCTTGAGCGCATCCATTGGGGTCCCCCTTCAAGGGGAAAGCGTATCGGCGAGTTCCTGGTTCGGTGGCACCACGGGGACGTTCGCCGTCTTCACAGCACGTGCGCACCGGCTGCGGGCCCCAGGGCCCGCCTTACCGCGCGGACCGACGGCGCCGCCTCCAGCGCGGCCGCGACCGCGGCCGCGGAGACGGCGTCCGCGGCAAGGAAAGCGCAGGTCGGGCCGGACCCGGACAGCAGGGTCCCGAGCGCCCCGGCCTCGCGGCCGGCCTGCAGGGTGGCGCGCAGGTCGGGGCGCAGGGAGGTGGCCGGCCGGGTCAGGTCGTTGCGCAACGCCGCACCCAGCAGCGTTGAGTCTCCGGCCCGCAGCGCCCGCAGCAGCTCCTCGTCGACCCCCGGGGGCGCCGCGTGCTCGCCGGCCGCCTCGCGGAGCCGGTCCAGCTCGCGGAAGACCGCCGGGGTGGACAGCCCCTCGTGGGCGAAGGCGAAGACCCAGTGGAACTCGCCGCGGGCCAGCACCGGGGTGATCTGCTCGCCGCGGCCGGTGCCCATGGCGGTGCCGCCGTAGAGGGCGAAGGGGACGTCGCTGCCCAGCTGCGCGGCCAGCTCGTGCAGGTCGTCGCGGGACAGGCCGGTGCCCCACAGCGCGTCGCAGGCGACCAGCGCGCCGGCGGCGTCGGCCGAGCCCCCGGCCATCCCGCCGGCCACCGGGATCCCCTTGGTCAGGTGCAGGCGCACGGCCGGGGCGCGGCCGGCGGTCCGGGCCAGCAGCTCGGCGGCGCGCCAGGCCAGGTTCGTGCGGTCCAGCGGCACCTCGACCTGGCCCTCGCCCTCGCAGGTGAGCGCCAGGGTGTCGGAGGCGGCGGCGCTGACCTCGTCGTACAGGCCGACGGCGTGGAAGACGGTGGCCAGGTCGTGGTAGCCGTCCGGGCGCAGCGGGCCCACTGAGAGCGCGAGATTGACCTTCGCCGGGACGCGGACGGTCACGGACTCGGTCGCGCCGGGACGGGGCGTGTCGTCGTCGGGGCTGAGCGCGGCGGCCGTCATGGCGTGTCCTCGGAACGATTGGCCCCCCGCTTAGGAGGCGGGTGCTCTTTGGTACGCGAGCCGTCTGCCGTCTCCCGCTCCGGTCGGTGCTCCGCCAGGCGGGCGAACTCCTCGACGGTCAGCGTCTCCCCGCGGGCCCCCGGGTTGATCCCGGCGGCGGTCAGCGCCTGCTCGGCGGCGGCCGGGGAGCCGGCCCAGCCGCTCAGCGCCGACCGCAGGGTCTTGCGGCGCTGCGCGAAGGCGGCGTCCACGGCGGCGAAGACGTCGCGGCGCTCGGCTCGCGTGGTCGGCGGGACCGCACGGCGGTCCAGGCGGACCAGCCCGGAGTCGACGTTCGGCGCCGGCCAGAACACGCTGCGGCCGATGGAGCCGGCCCGCTTCACGTCCGCGTACCAGCGCGCCTTGACCGACGGCACGCCGTAGACCCGGCCGCCGGGCTCGGCCGCGAGCCGGTCGGCGACCTCGGCCTGGACCATGATCAGGGTGCGCTCGATGCTCGGGAAGCGCTCCAGCATGTGCAGCAATACCGGGACTGCGACGTTGTAAGGCAGGTTCGCGACCAGCGCGGTCGGCGGCGGGCCGGGCAGCTCGGCGACCCGCAGCGCGTCGGAGTGCACGAGCTCGAACTCCACCTCGCCGGCGGCGATGCCCGGCGCGAACTCGGCCAGGGTGTCCGGCAGCGCGGCGGCCAGGACCGGGTCGATCTCGACGGCGACCACCCGGCGGGCGACGTCCAGCAGCCCCAGGGTCAGCGAGCCCAGGCCCGGACCGACCTCGACCACCACGTCGTCGGCGGTGACGTCGCCGGCGCGCACGATCCGGCGGATGGTGTTCGGGTCGATGACGAAGTTCTGGCCGAGCTTCTTGGTCGGCGAGACGCCGAGCTTGTCGGCGAGCCGGCGGACCTCGGCCGGGCCCAGGAGGCGGGCCGGGTGGCGGTCGGGCGCGGCGGCATCGCCGGGGCTTGTGGCCTTGCCGGGGCCTGTGGCCGCGGCGCCGGCGGTATCAGCAGCCTCGGCGGAACCGGTGCGCGGTGGCGTGGAGTGCGGAGTTTCGGACATCGCCAGCCATCGTAGCCGCGCTGCCTCATCCGGCAGCGCGGCTTCACTGCTAGGTGAACAGGTTCCGTCCGCAGACCGGCCACTGCCCGGCGCCCGAGCGCACGTACAGCAGCTTGGCCCGGTAGGTCTGCTCCGCCGGCGTGGCGTTGGACGGCAGCCCGGACCCGCCCATGGCGGCCCAGGTCGACACCGAGAACTGGTAGAGCCCGAAGTACAGCCCGCCGCCGCCGACCGACTTGGGGTTGCCGCCGGACTCGCACTGCGCGACCCCGGCCCAGTTCAGGTTGTCGGCGCCGGCCACGGTGTTCGGGACCGCCTTGGTGCCGACCTTCACCACCGCGTTCACCGGCTGCTTGGTGACGGTCTTGCTGACGATCTTCGGGGCCTGCTTCACGCCGTTGACGGTCAGGTACGCGTACACGACCTGCTGCACGCCGGGCACGCCCTCGGTGACCGTGGTCCGCGACCCGACGTAGGAGTTCGGGTCCGACTGCTGGGTCGTGGAGAAGTCGATCGGGACCTGCTTGGTCTCCTGCGTCCCGGTCACGCGGTCGACGGTGATGTTCTCGCCGTCGGTGGGGAAGGAGGTCGGGTCCGGGGTCGCGGTGTCCTGGCCGGCGAGCGTGATGTTCGCCTGGGACAGCGCCTGCCCCACGGTCTGCGCGGTGGTGTCCAGCGGAACCGAACGGCCGTCGACGAGTATGTTCACGTGCCGCTCGGTGCGGACCTGGAAGCTCAGGCCCTGGCGGCCGATCGGCTGGTCGCGGTTGACCGACAGGTACGGGTTCGACCCGCCGCGGACCCCCATGTCGCCGAGCGCCTCGGACACGGTCGTCGCGGTGGACCAGATCTGCTGGTCCTTGCCGTCGACGCTGACGTCGAGCTGGCGGCCGTAGCGCACCGAGATCTGCTCGCCGTCCACGAGGTTGTCGCCGGGGGCCGGGGCCACCTGGTCGTGGGCGTCGGTGGCGATGCCCTGGGCCTTGAGGACGTCGGCGACCTTGCCGTCGAACGTGTGGATGGTGCGTTCCTGGCCGTCCACGGTCAAATGGACGGTCTTCTCGAAGCCGACGTAGGCTCCTGCGGCGCCGACGAGCCCCAGAAGGACCGTGCCCTGGACGGCGCGGACCTTGACCTTGGAACCCTCGCTGTGCCGGCTGGCGGAACGTCTACTGCTCACGCTGATCCAGACCTAGTGCCCTCCGGCTACGACGCCGGGCTTTCGAAGGCTTCGAAGACCCGTTTGAATTCGCGTCGATCCGGCTGCCGAGGTGACACTAGCGGCAACTCCGCCGCACCCGCCACCAACGTCCGCTTGATGTCCTCCGACATCCCTTTGAACCCACGTCGGCCGTTGGTCGTCTGATATGACTAATTTGATCCCGCCATCATGCCCCCAGGTGGAAGGCATTGCGCAGGTTGCTGTCGAGGGCCTGACAGAGTTCGGCCAAACCGGTGTCACTGTCGATGCCTCGCAGTGCCGCCATCGCCCGGACTGTGTAGGGAACCAGGTAGGGCGCGTTCGGCCGTCCTCTATAAGGAAGCGGCGTCAGGAACGGGGCGTCGGTCTCGACCAGAATCCGGTCGAGCGGGGCCACCCGGAATGCCTCCTGCAATGCCTCGTTCGCCTTGTAGGTCAGGTTGCCGGCGAAGGACATGTAGTAGCCCCTCTCGGCGCACACCTCGGCCATCGCGGCGTCACCCGAATAGCAGTGGAAGACCACTGTTTCGGGGGAACCCTCTTCGATCAGGATGCGCAGGACGTCCTCATGCGCGTCGCGGTCGTGGATCACCAGGGCCTTGCCGTGCCGCTTGGCGATCGCGATGTGGGCCCGGAAGGAGTCCTGCTGCGCCTGCACGCCCTCCGGACCGGTGCGGAAGTAGTCCAGGCCGGTCTCGCCGATGCCGCGCACCTGCGCGTCGGCCGCGAGCTTGTCGATCTCGGCCAGCGCCGCCTCCAGGGCCTGGGCGCCGCCGGGCGCGCGGTCCTGGCCGGACCAGCCGTCCGGGTCTCCCAGGACCAGGCGCGGGGCCTCGTTCGGGTGCAGGGCCACGGCGGCGTGTACGCGCTCGAAGGCGGCCGCCAGCTCCACGGCGGTGCGCGAGGACGGGACGTCCACGCCGACCTGGACCAGCGTGCGCACGTTCACCGCGTCGGCGGCCGCGATGATGTCCGCGGCCGCCGGCTCCTGCATGTCCATGTGCGTGTGGCTGTCGCCCACCGGGGCCGGCAGCGGCTCCGGCGCCGGGGGCGGGGTCTCGTCCCGCTCCCGGGACTTCCGCTTGCGCTTGCGCTTGGCCTCTGCCTCGTCCGACACGGTCTCGTCCGCCACGCGCCTACGCCGTCTCGCCGCCGAGCCGGGCCAGTTCCTCGTCGACGATCGAGGGGTCCAGCTTCTTGAAGATCGGCGTCGGCGGCGCCAGCGCGCGGCCGACCTCGATCGGCGTGGACTCCCAGCGCGCCAGCGCCTGGTCGTACTCGCCGGTGAGCACCGGGTAGCCCGGCCCGCCGTCCAGGTCCTCGACCTCGCGCAGCTCCGGCATCGCCGACCAGGTGCCCTCGCCGCCGAGCAGGTGGAAGACCTTCTCGGAGGAGAACGGCAGGAACGGCGTCAGCAGGGTCTTGGCGTCGTCGACGACCTGCAGGGTGACGTGCAGGACGGTGGCCATGCGCTCGGGGTCGGTCTTGGCCAGCTTCCACGGCTCGTTGTCGGAGACGTACTTGTTGGCCTCGGCCACCACGCGCATCGCCTCGGCCAGGGCGGCCTTGAACCGGCAGCGGTCCAGCAGGTCGCCGACCGCCTCGAAGGCCCCGCGCGAGGCCGCCAGCAGCGCCTCGTCCTCGGGCGTGAGGTCCTTGGCGGCCGGGATCTCGCCGAGGTTCTTGGCCGCCATCGAGATGGCCCGGTTGACCAGGTTGCCCCAGCCGGCGACCAGCTCGTCGTTGTTGCGGCGCAGGAACTCCGACCAGGTGAAGTCGGTGTCCTGGGTCTCCGGGCCGGCCGCGGTGATGTAGTAGCGCAGGGCGTCGGCGTCGTAGCGGGACAGGAAGTCGCGGACGTAGATGACCACGGCGCGGCTGGAGGAGAACTTGCGGCCCTCCATGGTGAGGAACTCCGAGCTCACGACCTCGTGCGGCAGGCTCAGCGCGCCGAGCGAGCCCGGGTCGCCGTTCTTGTCGCCCTTGCCGTCGTAGCCCAGGAGCATCGCCGGCCAGATCTCCGAGTGGAAGACGATGTTGTCCTTGCCCATGAAGTAGTAGGCGTTGGGCGCCTCGCCGTTCGGGCCGGTCTGCCAGAAGGCGCGCCAGGCGTCCGGGTCGCCGGTGCGGCGGGCCCACTCGACGGACGCGCTCAGGTAGCCGACGACCGCGTCGAACCAGACGTACAGCTTCTTGTCGGGGCGGTCGACCCAGCCCTCCATCGGGACCGGGACACCCCAGTCCAGGTCGCGGGAGATGGCGCGCGGCTGCAGGTCGTCCAGCAGGTTCAGGGAGAACTTCAGGACGTTGGGACGCCAGGTCTTCTGCTCCTGGAGCCAGGACCCGAGGACGCTCGCGAACGCGGGCAGGTCCAGGAAGAACTGCTCGGTCTCGATGAACTTCGGCGTCTCGCCGTTGATCCGCGAACGCGGGTTGATCAGCCGGTCCGGGTCCAGCTGGTTGCCGCAGTTGTCGCACTGGTCGCCGCGCGCGCCGTCGTACCCGCAGATCGGGCAGGTGCCCTCGATGTAGCGGTCGGGCAGTGTCCGGCCGGTCGAGGGGCTGATCGCGCCCATCGTGGTCTTGGGGAAGATGTAGCCGTTGTCGTACAGACCCTTGAAGATCTCCTGCACGACCGCGTAGTGGTTGCGCGTGGTGGTCCGGGTGAACAGGTCGTAGGCCAGCCCGAGCGAGCGCAGGTCCTCGGCGATGACCCGGTTGTACCGGTCGGCCAACTCCCGGGCGGTGACGCCCTCCTTGTCGGCCTGCACCAGGATCGGCGTCCCGTGCTCGTCGGTCCCGCTCACCATCAGCACCCGGTTGCCCGCCATCCGCTGGTAGCGGCTGAAGACGTCGGAGGGGACGCCGAAGCCGGAGACGTGCCCGATGTGGCGGGGGCCGTTGGCGTAGGGCCACGCCACGGCGGTGAGGATGGTGCGCTGGGTGGACGGCATGAGGCCTAGGGTATCTGGCGTGGGGGGCTCACCTGGTGCGGTTCCGGTGGGGTCCAGATAGTGGACGTGGGGCGGGAGCGACACGTATGACCGAGGACATGGTCGAGAACGGCAACGAGAGCTGTGACGAGCGCGTGGCCGAGGAGGCCGCAGGACCCGACCGGCAGGCCGACCACGACAACCGGCCGGCCGACCACGACCTGGTGATGGCCGCCGCGCGCCGCATCATCGCCAGCGACGCCGCGATCATCCACAGGCTGGGGACGGTATGAGATACCTGACCACCCGCGACCTCCTCGCCATCACCGACGCGGCCCTCGGCCCCGACACCCCGATCCGCGACACCGGCCTGATCGACTCGGCGGCGCACCGCCCCCGCACCACGGCGTTCGGCGAGGACGCCTACCCGGACCTGCACACGAAGGCCGCGGCGATCCTGCACTCGATCCTGCGGAACCACCCGCTGGTCGACGGGAACAAGCGGCTGGCATGGGTCGCCTGCCGGACGTTCCTGGCGGTGAACGGCGCCGACTTCACACCGGACGAGGACGCGGCGGTCGACTTCGTGATGCGCGCGGCGGCCTCGGAGCTGGACGGCGTCGGGGCGATCGCGGCGGTGCTGCGGGGGTGGACGGGCTGAGGGCCGCCCCCACAGACATCTTCATCCGTAGTGGTAACGGCACTGCACGATGCGCACCTCGTCACCCACTACGAGGTAGACGAGCCGGTGCTCGTCGTTGATTCTCCGCGACCAGTAGCCGCCGAAGTTGTACTTCAGGGCCTCAGGCTTGCCGATGCCCTCCGAGTTCCCCTTGCGGATGATGTCCTGAATCAGGGCGTTCACCCGCCTGGCGATCTTGCGATCCTCCGCCTGCCACCACATGTAGTCATCCCAGCCTCGCGAGCTGAACACGACTTTCATGGGCGGTCATCCGGATCGATCAGCTCGCGCACCTTGCCCTGCCCGGCTTCCATCTCCTCGATCGAGTGAAGCAGCCGCCGAGCGTTGGCCGGGGACCGGAGCAGGTACAGCGTCTCCCGCATCGACTCGTAGTCGTCGAGGGCCATTATCACCACGGCCTCCCGGTTGGCACGGGTCACTGTCACCGGCTCGCGGTCGTCCACGACCTTGTTCAGCGTCTCCGCGAAGTGGGCACGGGTGTCGGAGAAGGTGAGCGTGCGCACGGCAGCCTCCACTTGTACAAGTTCCTGCTAGTACAAGGAACTGTACAACAGCACCGGGCATTTCCGCCCGACTTTTCGCCGATATTCACTCCAAAGTGGACTCCTTCGCCGCCACCACCGCGTCGAACACCTCCCGCTTCGGCAGCCCCACCTCGGCGGCGACCTCCGCGATCGCCTCCTTCCGCCGCAGGCCGCCGGCGTCCTCCTTCGCGAACACCAGCTCCGCGAGCTCCGCTCCGCTCAGCTCCCGGCCTGCGCCGGGCACCGCGCCGCCGACCACCACCGTGATCTCGCCGCGGACCTCGCCCTCGTCGGCCCATTTCGCCAGGTCACCGAGGCCACCGCGCTTGATCTCCTCGTAGGTCTTGGTCAGTTCGCGGCAGACCGCCGCCGGGCGGTCGTCGCCGAAGGCCGCCGCCATGTCCGCCAGGGAGGCGGCGAGGCGGTGCGGTGCCTCGAAGAAGACCATCGTGCGCGGTTCGGCTGAAAGTTCCGCCAGACGCGACGAGCGGCCGCCGCCCTTGCGCGGCAGGAAGCCCTCGAAGCAGAAGCGGTCCACCGGGAGTCCCGACACCGCCACGGCGGTCAGGACCGCAGAGGGGCCCGGGACCGCCGTCACCCGGACTCCGGCCTCGACCGCCGCGGCGACCAGGCGGTAGCCGGGGTCGCTCACCGAGGGCATGCCGGCGTCGGTCACCACCAGGACGCGCGCGCCGCCGAGGAGGTCCTGGACCAGGTCGGGGGTGCGGGCGGTCTCGTTGGCCTCGAAGTAGGAGACCAGGCGTCCGCGGGGCGTGACGTCCAGCACCCTCAGGAGCCTCTTGAGACGGCGGGTGTCCTCGGTGGCGATGACGTCGGCCGAGGCCAGCTCGGCCGCCAGGCGCGGGCTGGCGTCCTCGTCCCGGCCGATCGGGGTGCCGGCCAGGACGAGCAGGCCCGGGGTCGGTTCTGTTCCAGTCACGTGACCATCCTCGCCCAAAAACGCTGATCCCCTGTCCGAACGGCCGGACGACTCCCTACGATGACCGGGTGACGAGCCTTGCCCCGACCCGTTCCTCGCTGCCGGATGACGACAGCGAGGAGGACTACGGCGGCCGCCGTCGCGGCCGTAGCGGCTCGCACCGCGAGCGCGGACGCGTCTGGTGGCGCCCCAACCTGCACCCCCGCGACGACGAGCAGGGCGAGCTGACCCTGCGCGAGCGGCTGGTGCCCTCCTTCGCGCGCGAGCCGTGGTGGGTGGCCTGGGGCTTCCCGGTGCTGATCATGCTGGTCGGCGGGTTCATGCGGTTCTGGCACCTGGGCCTGCCCAAGTGGGTCATCTTCGACGAGACCTACTACGCCAAGGACGCCTGGGCCACCATCCACTTCGGCCACGAGATCGGCTGGCACGACGACGGCCCGGGCATCGGCATGGCCAACGACGACAAGGCCATCATCGCCAACCCGCACATCTGGCGGACGCTGGTGGCCAACCACCAGGGCAACGCGGTGCACCCGCCGGTCGGCAAATGGATGATCGGCGCCGGCGAGTGGCTGTTCGGCTTCACCCCGTTCGGGTGGCGCTTCATCCCGGCGGTCTGCGGCACGCTGGCGATCCTGATGACCGCGCGCATCGCCCGGCGCATGTTCCGCTCCACGCTCATCGGCTGCCTGGCCGGCCTGCTCCTGGCCTGCGACGGCCTGGAGTTCGTGATGAGCCGCACCGCGCTGCTGGACATCTTCGTGATGTTCTGGACGCTGGCCGCCTTCGGCTGCTTCGTGATCGACCGCGACAAGATGCGCTCCAGACTCGTGGACTGGCGCGAGACCTATCCATCCACGACGCTGCCGGACGATGTGAAGGCCCCGCCGCTGGGCTGGCGTCCATGGCGCATCGCCGGCGCGGTGTGCCTGGGCCTGGACTTCGGCGTCAAGTGGAGCGGCCTATCGATGATCATCTGCTTCATCGCGTTGTCGCTCCTGTGGGACCACGCCGCCCTGCGCGCCGTGGGCATCCGGCGCCACTGGGCCGGCTTCTTCCGCCGCGACACCTGGCAGACCGTCGTGACAGGCGTGATCGTCCTGGCCACCTACACCGCCACCTGGACCGGCTGGTTCGTCACCAAGGACGGCAACTACCGCCAGTGGGCCGCGCAGAACAACGCGATCCACTTCCCGGTGCTCTCGGCGCTGAGAAGCTGGTGGGAGTACCACTGGCAGACGTACCACTTCCACGTGAACCTGGACTCGCCGCACGCGTACATGTCGAACCCGTGGAGCTGGCTGGTCATGGGCCGCCCCACCGACTACTACTACTGCTCCAAGGGCGCCACGGGCTGTCCGCCGCTGGCCGCCGACCAGCACCAGCAGGTCCTGGCCCTGGGCACGCCGCCGCTGTGGTGGTTCGCGACCCTGGCGCTGGTCTGGTGCTGCTGGCGCTGGATCGCGCGCCGCGACTGGCGCGCCGGCTCGATCCTGTGCGGGATGCTCGCCGCGTGGGCGTTCTGGCTGAACTACCAGCACCGCACGATCTTCACCTTCTACGCCGTGGCCTTCGTGCCCTTCATGTGCATCGCGGCGGCGTACCTGCTCGGGGTGATCGTCGGCCGGTCCGACGCGCTCCAGTACCGGCGGGTCTGGGGCGCGGTCGTGGCCGGGGCCATCACCGTCTACATCCTGGTGATGTTCATCTACTTCTATCCGATCCTGTCGGCGCAGACGATCACCTACAACCAGTGGCTGGACCGCATGTGGTGGCCCAGCTGGATCTAGCTCCGCACAGAAGGCGGCCCCGGCGACACGCCGGGGCTGTCTTCGTTTGTGCCGTCTTCCGCAGCGCCCCACCAAGGGCTACCGTCCAGTAACGTGGAACTCTCCTACGCGCGCCGCGGCTCGGGCGAACCCCTGCTCCTGATCCACGGCATCGGCCACCGCTGGCAGGCCTGGGAACCGGTTCTGGACCGCCTGGCCGAGCACCACGACGTCATCGCCATCGACATCCCCGGCTTCGGCAGGTCCGCCCCCATGAAGCTGGCGCCGGGCCAGCGTCCGACGATCGGCCTGGCGATGGAGCGCATCGCCGAGGCCTTCCCCGGCTTCGGGATCGAGCGGCCGCACGTGGCCGGCAACTCCCTCGGCGGCGCCCTGGCGCTGGAGCTGGCGCGGCACGGGCTGGCCGCCTCGGCGACCGCCTTCTCCCCGGCCGGTTTCTGGCACACGCGCTGGGAGACCACCTGGGCGCTGGGGAACCTGAGCGTGACCCGCGCGGCCGCCTTCGCCCCGATGCCGGTGCTGCGATACGTCGCCGACCACGAGACCGCGCGGGTTCTGGCGTTCGGCATGATCTTCGGCAAGCCGCGCGCGCTGGACCCGAAGCTGGCTCTGGAGGACACCCTCGCGCTGCGCGCCGGGCGCTCGTTCCGGCCGATAGGCAGAGAGGCCAAGCACTACCGTTATACCGGCGAGAGCGACGTGCCGACCACCGTGGCCTGGGGCACGAAGGACCGGATCCTGCTGCGCCGGCAGTTCGCCCAGGCCAAGCGGGTGTTGCCGAAGGCGCGGTTCGAGGACCTGCCGGGGTGCGGCCACGTGCCGATGAACGACGACCCCGAGCGGGTCAGCCGGCTGATTCTGGAGACCACCGGCGCGGTGGCCCGCTGAACCACGCGGGGTATCCCCCGATACAAGATCTGTCATCAGCCCATACGACTTGTAGACTCGCGGGCAGGGACGTCGTTGCCACCAGGGGGATGGACCGCAGCTGATGACGGAGAACTGGCAGCAGGAACCCACACCGTGGCTCTCCACCGCGCGTGATCGTGCCGAATCGGGACCGGAGTCGATTCCGGCGATGCCGCACGGGCTCGAGCCGGTCCCGATATCCCGACCCGGCGAGCCGGCGCCGCCGCCGAACCGGCCGATCGCGGCGCCCGGTCCGCGGCCGGAGATAGCACCGCCGCCGTTCGTCGACTCGTCGTACGGGGCGAAGCCCTATGAGCCCGGCTCTTATACGCAGCCGTCCTTTACGCCGCCGACGCCGTATTCGCCACCGGCACCGTATTCGCCGCCGGCACCGCCCCTGCCGTACGCGGAGCCGGCCCGCCCGGAACTGGCCCCGGCCTACCAGCCCGAGCCCCGTTGGCAGGAGCCGGAGCCCTACATCGCGAACCCTTATATCGAGACCGCGTATGTAGAGAACCCTTATGCGCCGCCGACGCCTCCGCCGCCGCCCCCGCCTCCCGTCGGCGAACCGATCGGCGGAAACCCGATCATCGGCAACCCCGAAGACGGCACCTCGACCATGATGGTCGCGGTCGGCACGGTCCAGCCCGCCGCCGCGCGCCCGCCGGAGGTCAGCACCGTCGAGGAGGCGGAGCGCATCCTCGGCTACGCCGTGGAGTCCCTGGACGCCGACCCGGACCTGTACTCCATCGGCACCGTCACCGACGGCGCGGTCTGCCTGATCCCGGACGACGGCCGCTGGTCCATCTTCCTGGCCGACGGCGGCCGGCGCCGCTTCGCCGGCTCCTTCGACAACCCCGAGCAGGCGGCGATCCACTTCGCCGGCGTCCTGCTCCTGGCCTCCGCCGAACGCGGAGCGCTGCCCAAGCACACCAGCCAGGCGGCACTCCCCGGCCGCAGCGCCGACCCGCTGGCCGAGATGCTCGCCGGCCCGCCGATCACCCCGATGGCCGGCGACCCGCCGACCACGCTCTACACCGACCAGCGCCTCACGATCTTGACCCCGGGCACGGAGGTCGACCGTTTCGGGGACCAACTGGGCAACACCGTCTATGCGGCCCGCACCAGATACCCGCACCGGTCCCTGCCGCCGGACTACGTAGAGCGGCCCTACCGGGTGTACCGGGTCCGTGACCCGCTGCGTGCCCTCACCGGTACCGCGATCCCGTGGTTCGGTCAGCCGGGTGGCGGAATGGCGTACCTGTTGCCGCGCTCTATAAGGGACCTTCTCCATGAGGGCGTTCTGGTGGAAATCCCCTCCGCCACGGTCGCCCCGTCCTGAGGTTCCTCGACAGCAGATCGGGAACGCGCGACACTGGTCACGCGTTTTCCAGTTAAAAGCCGTAATACGCGCTGTCGAGGTGACGCAGTGTCCTCTTCGCTCTCAGATCGCCGAACGGCCGCCCGCTTCCGGGCCGACCGAAACCTCAGCACGCGGATGCTGTCCGTGATGGTGCTGCTGGCCGCCGTCTACGGCGGCGCCATCTTCCTGATGATCCGCTTCATGGGGCGCGCCTGGCCGCTCGGGCTCGCCGTGGTCGTCGCCTTCGCCATGTTCCAGATCCTGACCTCCGGCAAGGTCGCGCTGCGCACCATGGGTGCCCGCGTGGTCACCGCCGAGGAGGAACCGGAGCTGCACGCCGTGGTCGACCGGCTGTGCGCGCTGTCCGGCATGAAGAAGCCGGCCCTGGCCGTGGCCGAGTCCCGGGTCCCGAACGCCTGCGCGGTCGGCCGCTCCAAGGGCGACGCGACCCTGTGCGTGACCCGCGGGCTGCTGGACACGCTGGAGCCGCCGGAGCTCGAGGGCGTCATCGCCCACGAACTCTCGCACGTCCAGCACGGCGACGCCGCGGTGATGACCGTGGCCGCGTTCGTCGGCGTCCTGGCCGGCCTGGTCGCCCGGGTCGGGCTGCGCTTCATCTACATCGGCGGCCGGGCCCGCGGCCTGTGGCACATCATCGTCGCGGCCATCGGCCTGATCGCGCTGGCCGCCGCCACCTGGTTCGTCTCCCTGGTCCTGACCCGCTCGCTGTCCCGCTACCGCGAGTTCGCCGCCGACCGCTCGGCGGCGCAGCTGACCGGCAACCCCTCGGCCCTGGCCTCCGCCCTGGCGAAGGTCGAGGCGAAGGTGCACGGCGGCGGCGGGATCCCGCAGACCGACCTGCGCAAGGCCGGCGCTCTGAACGCGTTCTACTTCGCGCCGGTGACCGCCGCGAAGACCACCGCGCACCACGTGCTCTCCACACATCCGACCACTCAGGCTCGCCTGGATCGGCTCACCAAGATGTCCGCGCAGATGTCGAAGAACGATTGAAAACTCATCTTCGGTCGATGACGGCCGGGTCACGCCTCGCGGCGGGCCCGGCCGTCGCGTTGTAGCCGTCAGCGCCTTTACGCAGCCCTTACGCAGGGCGGGAGGGCGGTCATCGCAGTACTCTCCCCTGATATCAGGCTATTGATTTCAGTCCTCCCAAGGTCACGGACTGATCAACTACGAATGTTCGAGTCTTTTGATTAATGCCTGCTATGCTTCGCGGGTTTTCCGGGCAGTGCCATCCCCCTGACTTCGCATGCATTCGGAAGGACCCGCGCCATGACCGAGAGCCAGACCCAGTCCCAGTGGGAGCGCGTCGGCGGGGAGCCGGCCGTCAAGGCCGTGCTCGACCGCTTCTACGAGGGCGTGCTCGACGAGCCGCAGCTCTCCGGCTTCTTCGAGAACGTCGCGGTGGACGACATCAAGCCGCACCTGGCGGAGGTGCTCAAGGTCGTGCTCGGCGGCCCCGGCGCCAACACCGAGATAGACCTGGCCGGCTACCTCACCGAGGCGCACTCGGGCCTGGGCGTCTCGGAGTCCGACTTCGAGCTGACCGGCAAGGTCCTGCTGGACACGCTGGAGGAGTTCGAGGTCCCGGCCGACATCGTCGAGACCATCGAGGGCGTGCTGGCCACCGTGCAGCCCTTCGTGGTGGCCGCGTAGTCGTGGTGGATCCGCACCTCCTGCGCACCTCCTGGGCGAAGGTCGCCCAGTACGGAGAGCAGGTGCCGTTGTTCTTCTACGGCCACCTGTTCCTCAGCCACCCCGAGGTGCGCCCGATGTTCCCGCCTTCCATGGCGGCACAGCGCGACCGGCTGGTCGCCGCCCTCGGAGCCGTCGTGGCCAACGTCGACAACCTCGACGCGGCCGTGCCGTTCCTGCAGGGCCTGGGCCGGGACCACCGCAAGTTCGCGGTGGAGCCCGGCCATTACCCGGCTGTCGGCGCGAGCCTGTTGGCCACCCTCGAGCAGTTCCTGGGGCCGGACTGGACGCCGGCGGTCGCCGAGTCCTGGACCGAGGCCTACGGCATCGTCGCCGGCGTGATGAACGACGCCGCCGCCGCGGCCGCGGAGAGCACCCCGCCGTGGTGGGAGGCCGAAGTCGTGGCGCACGAGGTGCTCGGCGGCCGGCGCGACATCGCGCGGGTCACCATCGCCACCCGGCAGCCCTACCCCTACACCGCCGGGCAGTCCATGACGCTGGAGACGGCGATGGCGCCGGCCCGCTGGCGCTTCTACACCCCGGCCAACCCGCCCCGCCAGGACGGGTTGATCGAGCTGCACGTGAAACTGATCGGCACGGTCTCCTGGCAGCTGGTGAACATCATGGGCGTGGGCGACCGGCTGCGCCTGGGCCCGCCGGTGGGCCACCAGCTCACCCTGGCCTCTACCGCGCCCCGCACCGACCTGCTGCTGATCGCCGGCAGCACCGGGATCGCCCCGCTGCGCGCGATCGTCGAGGAACTGGCGCAGACGCCCGACCACGGACGGCACGTCACCGTGTTCTACGGCGCCCGCATCGCCAGCGACCTGTACGACCTGCCGCGCCTGGAGCAGCTGGCCGCGCACCACGCCTGGCTCAGCGTGATCCCGGTGGTCTCCGACGACGCCGCCTGGGAGGGCCGGCACGGCCTGGTCGGCGACGCCGCGGCGGCCTACGGGAACTGGCCCGGCCACGAGGTCTTCATCGTCGGCTCGGCCGGCATGTGCGAGCACGCCGCGGCCCGGTTGAAGGAAGCGGGAGTGATCCCGGGGGCCATCCACCTGGAGGAGAGTCAGCCGTGAGCTTCAATGAGTACGACGGAGGACCGGGCGGCGCAGGCGCCCGGCGTCCGGAACGGCTCAGCGCCGAGCAGATCGACGCCTGGGACTTCCCGCGCGCCGGCCTGACCCACCGCGGCTACGACGAGGAGGGCGTGCTCCGCTTCAAGCGGCGCGTGCTCGGCGAGTTGCAGGCCGCCGCGCAGATCGAGGCCGAGCTGCGGCAGCGCAACGACGAGCTGACCAACCAGCTGCGCACCTCCTACGCCGGCAGCGACCCGGCCAACGGCGGCGCAGCGGCCGCGCCCACTGCGGCGCCCACCTCCTTCGCCCCGGAGCAGCGGGTCACCGCCGCCGCGGTCAACGCGATCGCGATGGCGCAGCGCCAGGCCGAGGAGCAGATCCGCGCGGCCGAGGAGTACGTCCGCAACGTCACGGAATACGCCCGCAACCAGTACGCGGTGACGGTGAACGAGGGACACCGCCAGGGCCTGCTGGCGGCGGAGTCGGCGTTCCAGCGGCGCAGCGAGCAGCTCTCGACCAGCCTGAAGTCGCTGGAGCAGCAGCTGGAGTTCCTCAAGGCGTTCGGTGTCGCCTTCGGCGTGCAGGTGGAGGGCGCGCTGGAGAAGGCCCGCGAGGAGGTGCACGTGATGATCAAGAACATCCACCAGGCCTTCGACGCGCTGAGCCGGAACCCCCCGGCCGGCGCGGGCGCCCCGCCGGCCGGCATGCCCGGCATGCCCGGCATGGCCGGGGTCGCCGGCTACCACGCCGGCTCCGCGCTGCCGGGTACTGCCTGACACTGGTCGCCGCACGACCAGGCACGCCCTCGCACCCCTGCCTAGGCTGGGAACCATGACGACAAAGGTTGCTTTCCTGGGGCTGGGGGCGATGGGCGCGCCGATGGCGGCCCGCCTGATCGGCGCCGGCTACGAGGTCGTGGTGTGGAACCGGACGCCCGCGCGCGCCGAACCGCTGGTCGCGCTCGGCGCGGGCGCGGCGGCCGCGCCGGCCGAAGCGGTGGCCGGCGCGGAGTTCGTGGTGACGATGCTGTCCGACCCCGCCGCCGTGGCCGCGGTGGCCGAGTCCTTCGCCGGCGCGCTGCGCCCGGACGCGGTCCTGGTCGAGATGTCCACGATCGGGCCGGACGGGACCGAGCGGATCAGGGGTCTGATCCCGGCTTCGGCCGGCCTGGTCGACGCCCCGGTGATGGGCAGCGTGGACCGTGCCGAGAACGGCACGCTGGCGGTCCTGGCCGGCGGCACCCCCGAGGACCTGGCCCGCGCGGCCGAGCTGCTGAGGCTGTTCGGCAACGTCACCGAATGCGGCGGCCCCGGCAGCGGCTCGGCCCGCAAGCTGGTGCTGATCAGCGGCATCGTCGCCGGGGTGGCCGTGGTCGGCGAGGCGCTGGCGCTGGCCGAGCGGCTGGGCATCGCCGATCCGCGCGCGGTGCTGGAGGGCAGTCCGCTGGCCGGACTCGTGGCCCGCGCCTTCGCCACCGGCGTCGACTTCTCCGCCGAGATGGCCGCCAAGGACCTGCGCCTGGCCGGCGAGGTCCTGGACCTGCCGGTGATCGCCGCCGCGCACCGGGCGCTGGAGGCGGTCCCGGATCCGGACGCCGATCTCGGCGAAGCGGTGCGGGCTTTGAACGAGAAGCGCTGATCAGACCTTCGAGAACGCGGCTGCGGCCCGGCCGGCACGAGGCCGGACATGAGGCCGGGCACGAGGCCACGGCCACGCGGGCACGAGGTCGGGCCGCCCCGAAACAGCGGCCCGGCCCCGTGCGTTCAGGGTGCGCCTGGTTCTACTCGCTGTCGACCACGGTCCCGACTGCCAAGAGCGCGCGGTACGGGAGCCGCAGGGTCCCGTCCTCGTCCGTCAGCTCGGCGGCGACCCGCAGATAGGTCTCGCGGAAAGCGGCGCGGACCTCGGGGGCCTGCGCCTGGTAGTTCCGGCCGGACGGCCCGACGCCGGACCCCATCGACATCCACCACTCGTCCGCGGTGGTGAGATGGTCCCAGTCGATCACGCTGGTGGTGACGTCCGCCAGTCCCACCTCGCGGAACAGCCCGGCCAGGCCCTCCTCGGTCCGCGGGTAGTCGTCGGCCAGGACCAGCGGCGGCATCTGCCGCGGGATCCAGCCCTCGGTCGCCGCGCCGGTCCGGGAGAACACGCTCCGCCCGGCGGAGCGCTCCGCGGGCCACAGGGTGAACGCCACCCGGCCGCCGACCTTGGCCACGTCCCGCAGTGCCCGCAGCGCGACCTTCGGCCGCCCGAAGTGGTCCAGCACGAAGTTGCCGGCCACCGCGTCGAACGTCCCCGGCTCGAACGGCAGGTCCGGCACGACCGCCAGCAGGAACTCGGCCTCCGGCGCCTTCATCCGCGCCAGGTCGAGCATCGAGGGCTCGGCGTCGACGGCCGTCACCCTGGCCCCGCGCGCCACAGCGGCCCGGGCCACGGTGCCCGTCCCGGTGCCCACATCGAGCAGGGTGCTGCCGGCCGAGACGGCGGCGCCGTCGAGCAGAGCGGGAATCGTGTACGCGCACAAGGAGGCGTAGACGGCGTCGTAGCCGGAACCGGCGTCGGCCCACAGCACGCGCTCTGCCTCGTCGAAGGTCTCGGATACGGAGGATGTCGATGGATCTTCGGACTTGGACACGCCGGTAGCCTAGCGGGATGCGCGCACACCAACGGGTGGCTTCCCGCAACGCCAGGTTCCAGCAATGGCAGACCCTGCTCACCAACCGCCAGAAGCGCCAGCGCGCGGGCCGCTTCCTGGTCCAGGGCGTCAGGCCCCTGACCCTGGCCGCCGAACAGGGCTGGGGCATCGAGGAACTCCTGGTCGACGCCGACCGCCGCCTCTCCCGCTGGGCCGAGGACTACATCGACGCGGTCGCCGTGGCCGACGCCGAGGTGGTCGCACTCCCCGGCGACATGCTGGCCGAACTCGGCGAGAAGGACCAGGACACCGCCCCCGAACTGCTCGCCGTGGTCGCCATGCCCCCGGACGACCTCACCCGCGTCCGCCTCACCGACGACTTCCTCGGCATCGCCTTCGACCGCCCGTCCCAGCCCGGCAACCTCGGCACCCTGATCCGCTCCGCGGACGCCTTCGGCGCCGCCGGCCTGGTCGTCACCGGCCACGCCGCCGACGTCTACGACCCGCGCACCGTGCGCGCCAGCACCGGCTCCCTGTTCGGCCTGCCGACCGTCCGCACCCAATCGCACCGCGAAGTCCTGGAATGGCTGTCCGGAACCGGCGTCACCATCGTCGGCACCGACGAGAACGGCGACACCGACATCGAGGACTACGACTTCTGCGCCCCGACCCTGATCGTGGTCGGCAACGAGGCCGTGGGGATGAGCACGGCCTGGCGCGAGGCCTGCGACCGCGTACTGAGCATCCCGATGAGCGGGACGGCGAGTTCGCTGAACGCCGCCAACGCGGCCACGGTGGTCTTGTACGAAGCGGCGCGGCAGCGGAGGCGGCGGTAGGCGATCGGTCAGGCGGCCCGGCGGATCTCGGTCATCAGCGCGGCAACGTAACGGTCTGCGGCGTCCGCGGCGAAATCCGCCTCGGAAACGAACGCCACCACAACGTCCCGGCCGCTGAGCGACCGCAGCACCGCGAGGTTCGGGTGCGGGATGTCAGTACACGCCTCGCCCGGCTCGACCATGGCGATCGCCTCTGCGATCGCCGCAGCCGGCAGCGGATACGACCCGGTGCCGCTGCGGTACCCCACCACCGTGGCCACGGCGACGCCCGGGAGGTAGCCGCCGCGCACGTTCGCGCGCACGACGGCGCCGTCCGGCGTCAGCAGTCCCCACGCCGCCGGCTGCTCCCAGCCGAGGCGTTGCTCCATCGCGGCCCGCGCGGCGTTGATCGCCTCGACCGTCTCCCAGCGCTCAGTCACGGCGCCACGCTATCCAGGTCGGCTGGTGAACAGCTACGCCAGCCCGTAGATCGCCGTCGCGGTGCCGCCGAACACCGCTTCGCGCTCGGCCTCGGACAGCTCGGCCGTCAGCAGCGTCGCGGTTTCCACAACCTGTGGGTAACTCGCGCCGAGCGTGCTCACCGGCCAGTCGCTGCCGAACATCACGCGCTCGGGCCCGAACGCCTCCAGCACCACGTCGGCGTAGGGCCGCAGGTCCGCGACCGTCCAGTGCTCCGGGTCCGCCTCGGTAACCATGCCGGACAGCTTGCAGCTGACGTTCGGCAATTCTGCCAGGGCCCTGACATCCGTGGCCCACGGCTCGCGGTCGCCGGCCGCGATCGGCGGCTTGCCCAGGTGGTCCAGGACGAAGCGGAGGTCCGGCACGGCGCGCGCGGCGGCCACGCAGGCCGGGAGCTGGTCGGCGCGCACGATCAGGTCGAAGGCCAGCCCGGTCGGCGCCAGTTGGCGCAGGCCCCTGAGCGTGTCCGGCTCAGTCAGCCAGGCGCCGTCCGGCAGTTCCTGCACCTGGTGCCGGATGCCCACCAGCCGGCGTCCGCCGACGCCGGAGAGCAGTTCGCTCAGCCGCTCGCCGAAGGTCGGCGCGGCGACGTCGGTCCAGCCCACCACCCCGGCGATGAGATCCGATGTCTCGGCCAGCTCCAGCATCTCCGGGGTCTCGTCGACCGCGTGGATGGTCTGCACCAGCACTGTCGCCGAGACCCCGGCCGCGGCGGCCAGCGGCTCCAGGTCGGCCAGGTGGAAGCTGCGGCGCAGGGCGGGCAGTTCCGCCGTCCATGGCTGGTCCCGGACCGCCAGATCCCACAGATGGTGGTGCGCGTCGACGATCCGCATCCTCAGCCCTCCGGCAGTGTGAAGATCACCGGCAGCGGCTCGTCTCCGCCGGCGAGCGAGAAGTCACGGAATGCCCCGACCCGCGCCTGCCACGCGTGATCGGCCTCCTTGTCGGCCAGGAACGCCTTCAGCGCTTCCCAGTCCTCGCACTCGACCAGGTGGAACAGGTCCACGCCGTTGCGCCAGATCGTCCACGCCGTGCAGCCGCCGGCCCGCAGCAGTTCCGGGATCTCCGGCGGGATGTCGTCGTGTGCCTGTTCGTACCCTGTGATGCCCTCCGGCTTCAGCCGGGTGTGGATGGCGACCCGCACTTGAACCCCTCATCGTGAAATACATCGGATCTTTCCCTGATCGGCCGCGAGTCTAGTGCCCTTTTGCGCACGGTGGAACGACCACGTCCAATGGCTGAGGTGAGGGACCCGACCCCGGTCAAAGACCACGCCGCGCGCCTCGTCCGCTTCCAGCGCATCGAGATCGACGCCACGCGGCTGGTCCTGTCCGGGATCGCGCTGGCGCTCCCGGTCGCGGTCGGCGCGGCGACCGGCCACCTGTCCGAGGGCCTGACCGCGGTCCTGGGCGCGCTGCTGGTCAGCTCGGCCGGGCACGACGGCGGGTGGAAGGCCCGCGGCGCCGACCTCGGCGCGACGGCCGCGGTCGGCGCGCTCGTGGTCTGGCTCGGGGCGGTGCTCGGCGCGCAAGGCGGCGTGGCCGGCGTCTGGATCGTGGCGGTGGCCTGCGCGGCGGCGCTGCTCGGCGGCATCGGGACGCTGGAGGCGCGGATCGCCGCGATCGCGACGGTGTTCACCGTCATCGGCGCGCACCTGGGCACGGGCCCCGATTCGCCCGGGCACATCCTGCTGTACGTCCTGCTGGGCATGGCGACAGCCGCCGCGCTCACCCTCGGCACCCACGCCCTGGGCCGCGCGCTGTCACCCCTTCGGCGCAGAGAACTGGAGGGGCCGCCGGGGCCGGAGTGGCCGTTCCGGCGGGACGTGCCGAAGTGGCGCGCCGAGTTGCACACGTGGCACGGCTGGCAGTACGCGGTACGCCTGACCGCATCGATGGCGGTGGCCGAGGTGGTCGCGCAGTTCCGGCCCGGCGCGCACTCGTACTGGATCGCGCTGACGGTCTCGCTGGTGGTCCTGCGCGACGAGGCCGCGGCGCCGATGCGCGCGCTGGAGCGCGGCCTGGGCACGACGATCGGCGTGCTGGTCGGCGGCGGGCTGATCGGGGTGCTGCCGACCTGGGGCATCGTGGCGCTGATCGGCGTCATCGGGGCGGTGCGGCCGTATCTGAAGCTGGCCAACTACACCGCCTACGCCGCCGTGATGACCCCGCTGATCACGATGCTGAACGAGCTCGGCAACGACATCTCGTGGGCGGTGCTGCGCGAACGCGCCCTGGACACGCTGATCGGCTGCGCGATCGGGCTGTGCGTGGGCTACCTGCCGTGGCGGATGTGGTCAAGCAGACAGGGCTGAAGGATAGGGGAACCTAACCTCGCGGAATACGATCTCCTCATGCCCGGTTGAAGGGTTTGTTCAACTTTCAACCAACAGGAAGGTCCCACCGTGAGCCAGATGCAGTTCGGCGTCTTCACCGTCGGAGACGTGACGCCCGACCCCACGACGGGCCGCGCGCCGACCGAGCACGAGCGCATCAAGGCGATGGCCGCCATCGCCGAGCACGCGGAGCAGGCCGGCCTGGACGTCTTCGCCACCGGCGAGCACCACAACCCGCCGTTCGTCCCCTCCTCCCCGACCACGCTGCTGGGCTGGATCGCCGGCCGCACCTCCAAGCTGCTGCTGAGCACCGCGACCACGCTGATCACCACCAACGACCCGGTGAAGATCGCCGAGGACTACGCGATGCTGCAGCACCTGGCCGACGGCCGCGTGGACCTGATCATGGGCCGCGGCAACACCGGCCCGGTGTACCCGTGGTTCGGCAAGGACATCCGCGACGGCATCGACCTGGCCCTGGAGAACTACGCGCTGCTGCGCCGGCTCTGGGACGAGGACGTCGTCGACTGGTCCGGCCGCTTCCGCACCCCGCTGCAGGGCTTCACCGCCACGCCCCGGCCGCTGGACGGCGTCGCGCCGTTCGTCTGGCACGGCTCGATCCGCTCCCCCGAGATCGCCGAGCAGGCCGCGTACTATGGGGACGGTTTCTTCCACAACAACATCTTCTGGCCGAAGGAACACACGCAGCGCATGGTCGCGCTGTACCGCCGGCGCTTCGCCCACTACGGGCACGGCACCGAGCAGCAGGCGATCGTCGGATTGGGCGGCCAGGTGTTCATGCGCAAGAACTCCCAGGACGCGGTCCGCGAGTTCCGGCCGTACTTCGACAACGCCCCGGTCTACGGCCACGGCCCCTCCCTGGAGGAGTTCACAGCCGAGACCCCGCTCACGGTCGGCACCCCGGAGCAGGTGATCGAGCGCACCCTGTCCTTCCGCGACTACGTCGGCGACTACCAGCGCCAGCTGTTCCTGCTGGACCACGCCGGCCTGCCGCTGAAGACGGTGCTGGAGCAGATCGACCTGCTCGGCGAGCAGGTGGTCCCGGTGCTGCGCAAGGAGTTCGCGATCGGCCGCCCCGCCGACGTCCCGGACGCCCCGACCCATGCGAGCCTGGCGGCCCGGTCCGCGGGGAGCCAGGCGGGGACGGCCGCGACGCGGGATGATGAGCGGTCGGCTTTGTTCGACACGAAGGAGGCCATCGCACCGTGAGTGCTTACGAGGCGGCGAACAACGGGTTCGGCGACGAGGGCTTCACGCCGTCGGGCGGGAGCGCCTGGTTCGGCCGGCAGGCGGGCCTGCCCGCGAACGGGCACGAGGCCGGGGCACCGAACCAGTACGGCGCCGGCGCCGGCACAAACGGCCTCGCCTACGCGGACCTCGGCTTCCCCGAGATCCCCGCCGGCCCGACCTTCGCCGCACCCTTCGCCGCCCCGCCGGCCACCCGCGCCCCCGATCCCGCCAGCAGCAGCGCCCTGCTTCCGGCCCGGGCCCACCCCGGCCCGCCGCGCCCCGGCCCGGCCGGCGACGTCCTGCGCCTGGTCGCCGTCACCGCGGGCCTGGGCCAGCCCTCGACCGCGCGCATCCTGGCCGACCGGCTGGCCGAGGCGGCGCGCGGCCGGCTCGGCGAGCGCGGGCGGCAGGTGCTGGTGGAGGTCCTGGAGCTGCGCGATCTGGCGCTGGACATCGCCGGCGCGATGGTCGCCGGCTTCCCCGGCGCCAAGCTGCGCGCCGCGCTGGACGCCGTGGAGGGCGCCGACGGCCTGATCGCCGTCAGCCCCATCTACACCGCCAGCTACAGCGGCCTGTTCAAGTCCTTCTTCGACGTCCTGGACAAGGACGCGCTGACCAGCAAGCCGACGCTGATAGCGGCCACCGGCGGCACCGCCCGCCACTCGCTGGCGCTGGACCACGCGCTGCGCCCGATGTTCGCCTACCTGCGTGCCTTCATCGTCCCGACCGCGGTGTTCGCCGCCTCGGAGGACTGGGCCTCGGCCGGGGAGGGCGCGCTGTTCGAGCGCATCGAGCGGGCCGGCGGCGAACTGGCCGACCTGATGGCCGGCCAGCCGGGCGCCGCCCGCCGGCGCCGCGACGAGTTCGAGGACGTCGTGCCCTTCGAGCAGCGGATGGCGGCGCTCAGGTCCGGGATCTGAGTTCCGAGTTCTGAGTTCGCGCGAAAACCGGAGTCTCTGAGTTCGCGCGAAAACCGAAGCATCGCCTCACAACCGGGCCTTCCCCTCCAGCCGCGGCCACGTCAACGCCGCCGACCCCCACGCCAGACCGGCGCCGATCGAGGTCATCAGCACCCGCTGCCCGGCGGCCAGCCGGCCGGCGTCGTGCGCGTCGGCCAGCGCCAGCGGGATCGACGCCGCGACCGTGTTCCCGACGTCCTGGATGTTCGCGACCACGCGCTCCGCGCCGATCCCCAGCCGCTCGGCGACGCCGTGGATGATCCTGATATTCGCCTGGTGCGGTACGAACCGCCGCACCGAGGCCGCGTCCCACTCGGCCTTGTCCAGGACCCGGAGCGAGGAAGCCGTCATCTCCCGCACAGCCCGCCGGAACACCGCGGGCCCGTCCATCACCAAGTACGCCCGCTGATTCGCCACCGGCATCCCCAGCCGGTCCCGCGCCCCGCCCCCCGGCACCTCCACGGCCGCCACCTGCGACCCGTCGCTGCCCAGATCGAACGCCCGCAGCGCGCCGGGCTCGTCCGGGTCCCCGGCGCGCAGCACCAGCGCCCCGGCGCCGTCGCCGAAGATCGAGGCGGTGAGCCGGTCCTGCGGGTCCACCAAAGTGGTGAACACGTCCGCGCCGATCACCAGCACCCGGTCGGCCATGTGCCCCCGGATCAGCGCGTTCCCCGTGGCCAGGGCGTGCACGAACCCCGCGCACACCGCGTTGACGTCGAACGCCGCGATCCCGGTGTACCCCAGCCGCGAGGCCACCTCCGGCGCCGACGCCGGGCATAATCGGTCCGGGGTCGTGGTGGCCAGCAGGACCACGTCCAGCGCGCCCATCCCGGCCCCGGCATCGGCCATCTCCAGAGCCCGGGCCCCGGCCTCCACCGCCAGATCGACGGTGGAGACCCCGTCGGCGACGTGGCGCCGGACGATGCCGAGCCGTTCCCTGATCCACGCGTCGGACGTCGCCAACCGTGAGCTCAATTCGTTGTTGTCGACGGAGCGGGGCGGCACGCAGCCGCCCACCCCCTGGACGACTGCCGCGCGTGTGGTCACGCGGTCGATTCTCGCCGGGGCGAACCGGACTCACATAGGACTTTCGCGATGAATTCACCCGTAAGGTGCACAACCGGCTTGTTTCCGCCAGGTTCGCCATCCCATGGTCTTGAGCATGGATTCCCCCTGGATCTTCACCGCCTTCCGCGCCCCCGCCGATCCGGACGCGGCCCCCGAGGCCCTGCAGGAGATACGGCGTCTGCGCGCCCGCGTCCTGTTCGATCAGGGCCGGCGCCCGGCCTTCGCCAGCCGCGGCGGCGACCACCCCGGCGCCCGGCCCGACGCCCAACCCGACTCCCAACCCGACGCCCAGCCCCAGGACCACGGCGCCTGGCACTTCGCCGCCCGGCGCGGCCGCGACGGCCTGCACGGCCCGCCGCTGGGGTATGTCCGGCTCCTGACACCGGCCACCGCTTCCCGGTACCAGTCCAGGGAATTCCTCGGTGCCACCCGCTATGACGAGGTCCTGCACACCGAGGGCCTGACTCCAGGATCAGTGTTCGAACACAGTCGGCTCGTCGTCGAGCACCGGGCCCGCAAGCTGGGCCTGGGCCTGCACCTGAACGCGCTGGCCGTGGCCGCCGCCCACGAACTCGGCGCGGCGGCGATGATCGGCACTTCCGGCACCGCCGACGGCCAGGACCGCTTCCACGGGCGCTTCGGCTTCCACCCGGTCGCCGGCACCCGGCGCTACGTCGAGAAGTACACCGAGGACGTCGTCATCCTGCTGCACCGCTGCGCCGAGGGCGCCGGCGAGCACACCGCCCTGGTCGACGACTACCGGCTGCTGTTCCGCTACGACCTGATGGAACAGGGCTGCCCCGCCGGAGCCGTCGGGACAGCCGGAGCCGCCGCGGCCGTCGAAGCCGCCGGGCCCGGGAGGGGGCGCTCATTCACCGTCCCGCACCGCGGGCCGGTCTGGCGCGACGCCCCGCCGCGCCGCCTCACCGCGATCGGCCCGGCGGACCCGCACCGCTGGAAGCCGGTCCTGTTCGAGCCGGCCCGGCACGACGACCGGGTGGCGATGGGCTCGCTGCTGGACACCGGCGCGGTCCGCGAGGTCGCCGACACCATCGAGGCCCAGCTGGAGGAGCTGATCCGGGCCCGCGACCCCGGGCGCGTCCTGGACGCCGACGAGCTGGACGCGGCCCGCCGGGACCAGCTGGACGGCGCCCGGCCCTGGGACTACGGCGCCTGGGCCTGGTACCCGTGGTCCGGCCGCCTGGTCCACGTCCTGCCGCGCGAGGAGTTCCGCCTGGTCCGCACCGACCGCAACCGCGGCAAGATCGACCGGCCCGAGCAGCGCCGGCTGCTGGACAAGCGGATCGGCGTCATCGGCCTGTCGGTCGGCAACAGCGCCGCGCTGACCCTGGCCCAGGAAGGCGTCGCCGGGGCCTTCAAACTGGCCGACTTCGACACGCTGAGCGTGTCCAACCTGAACCGGCTGCGCGCCGGCCTGCACCAGATCGGTGTGAACAAGGCCGTCATCGCGGCCCGGCAGATGTTCGAGATCGATCCCTATCTGGACATCGAGATCTTCCCCGCCGGCCTGACCGAGGACACGGTGAAGGAGTTCTTCCTGGGCGGCCATGGTCCGATCGACCTGCTCGTCGAGGAATGCGACACCCCGTGGGTGAAGCTCGCCGCCCGCGAGGCCGCCCGGGACCTGGGCGTGCCGGTGGTGATGGACGCGAACGACCGCGGCCTGCTGGACATCGAGCGCTTCGACCGCGAGCCGCACCGGCCGCTGCTGCACGGCCTGCTCGGGACGCTCACCCCCGACGACTGCCTGGACCTGACCTTCGACCAGCGCGTGGATCTGATCCTGGCCATGGTCGACGCCGACCGGATCTCCCCGGCGCTGGCCGCGAGCATCCCGAAGATCGGCCGCACGCTGAGCAGCTGGCCGCAGCTCGCCTCCGGAGTGGCGCTCGGGGGCGCGCTGGTGACCGAGGCCGCCCGGCGGATCCTGCTCGGCGGCCCCTGTGCGTCCGGCCGGTTCTACGTCGATCTGGAGGAGCTGATCGCCGACGGCCGCAATCAGGCTGCCGTCAGCTTGCCCAGCGCCCCGTAGAACCAGACGTTCTCCGCGCCGACGGCGTCCTCGGCCTTGTCCGGACGCCAGGCCGGCAGGTTCACGATGCCCGGGTCGACGATGCGGAAGCCCTCGAAGAAGCCGGCGATCTGCTCGCGCGTGCGCGGCGAGGGGTTCTTCATCACCGCCTGGTACTGGCTCTGGACGTTGCGGACCAGGTCGCCGGTGGCACCGTCGATCGTGGCGTGCGTCAGCGCCAGGTAGCTGCCCGGTGCCAGCGTCCGCCGGTAGGTCTGCAGCACGCCGGCCGGATCGTCGGCGTCGTTGACGAAGTGCCAGGCGGCCAGGGCGGTGAGCCCCACCGGCTTGTCGAAGTCGATCAGCGACTTGACGGTGGGGTCGCCCAGCACCCGCTCGGCGTCGACCATGTCGGCCAGCACCGCGCCGGCGTTGTCGTTGCCGCGCAGGATGTAGTTGCTGTGGCTCACCGCGGGCGGGTCGTTGTCGATGTAGACGACCCGCGCCGCCGGGTCCACGGCGTGCGCGAGTTCGTGCACGTAGTTCTGGGTCGGGATCCCGCTGCCCAGGTCCAGGAACTGCCGGACGCCGTCGTCCAGCATCACCCTGATGGCCCGGGCCAGGAAGAGGCGGTTCTGCTGCAGGATCATGCGCCCGTTGGGCTCGATCGCCAGCAGCTGCCGCCCGAAGTCCCGGTCGGGGGCGAAGTTGTGCTTGCCGCCGAGCAGGAAGTCGTACAGCCGCGCGACGCTGAACACGTCGGTGTCGATGTTCGACGGGAGGTCGTCGAAGATCGCGTCCACGTCGGTGCCGGCGGGCACTCCGGTCGGGTCGGTCATCGTCTTCGTGCTCCTTGGGGAAGTCGGAGGTCCGGGTGCGGCGTCCGCGACCGCGAACCGCCGCGACCCACCCCTCTAGGCTTGCACTGTTCCCTGGCCGGCCGCTGCTGTTCGGCGACCTTTATAAGACCTCTTCCATAGACTTCTTCGGCCCGGTGCCGCCCCCGGCGGCGCCGCGCTGCTTGCGGTACCGGTCCAACCGCACGTCCAGGGCCTGCACGACGGCCTCGTCGTCGTGCGGGACCAGAAGTGTGCGGGCCCGGTTCATTTCGGTCGTGAGTCGCACCGATCCGGCCAGGGTGGCCATCCGCGCCGCCTCGGCCAGCGCCGCGCAGGCCGCCGGCACGTCGCCGAACTGCACCTGCGCCTGGGCCCGCCGGGCCAGCGCCATCGCGTTGTTGTGCAGGTAGGCCGGGTTGAACCGCTGCTGCGCCAGGGCCCCGGCGTCTGCGGCCTCCACCGGATGCCCCAGAAGCAGGTGGCACTCGCTCTCCCGGGCCCAGTAGAACGACGGGCCGTAGAAGCCCCAGCGCTCGGCGGCCGGCTCGGCCCAGTCGATGCGCTGCATCTGCCGCCGCTCGCGCTCCAGCGCCGCGAGGCTGCGGGCACCCTGGCCGGCCGAGGCGTAGACCCGGGCCGTCATGTCGGCGGCGTAGGCCTTGGCCCGGCGGCTCGGGCTGCGCTTGGCCGCCTCCTCGGCGGCCTGGGCGTGGTCGATGGCGGTCTGGTGGTCGCCGGAGGACATGCTCAGATGCGCCTGGGCGGCCAGGATGTTCGCCGCCAGCTCGTAGTCGTCGGCCTGGTAGGCGGCCTTGCGCGCGTCCTCGTAGTAGAACCGGGCCGCGTCGTCCTGGCCCATGTTGAACATCATCCAGCCGAGCAGGTGCGCCAGGTCGCCGTAGACGACCCAGGCCTGGCCGGTGAGCCCGGGAGGGGCGTCCCTGACCACGGCCTCCATCATGGCGCGGACCGCGAGCCCGGTCTGGACCGTCGCGGACGGGCCCAGGGCGGCGTTCTGCTGGCGCAGGCCGCCGACGATCAGCCCGGTGTTCTCCACCATCGCCGGATCCACCCGGCCGTTCGGGGTCGGCAGGACCGCCTCGCCGGCCAGCGGCGCGGCCGCGGCGACGGCGAACAGACTGCTGAGATTCAGCAGCGCCGAACGCCGGGACAGGCTGTTGCCGCCGTCGGGGGACTCCATCAAGGAGCTGATTTCAGCGGCCGTCGACATCGAGGACAGCAGCTCGCCGGGGTTCGTGCCGAGGTCGTCGTACACCTGCTTGGCCGGGGGCGCGCCGAAGTAGGGGTCGTACCGCGCCTCGAGGTTCGGGGCCGCAGCCGCAAGTGCGTACGGCTGCGGGGCTTGGCGGGGCGGCGGCAGCAGCCCGCCGGCCGGACCCGGCTCGCGGACCTGGCTGAACATCGGGCGCTTCTTGGCGCCGTAGTCGTCCAGGTCGGACAGGAGTTCGGCGACGCTGCACTCGTACAGCTGCGCCATCCGGTCCAGGACCTCCAGCGACGGCGCGTAGCCGGTGGAGCTGGGCCAGGCCTCCCAGTAGGAGAAGTTCTTGAAGGTCTTCGGGTCGTCCGGCCAGCGCCGGTTCCACCGCTCGGCGGCCTCCGGCTGGGTCCAGCCGCGGGCCTGGCGCAACGCGACGCGCGCGTTGACGTGGAACCGCCGCTGGAACTCCCGGCCGATGTCGGCCCAGGAATGGTCGGTGGCCCGCAACTGCTCGGACAGCTGAGCCTGGATCTGTTTCAGACTCCTGGGTTTCCTGCTCATCCTCTGGAGATCCCTGCCTCGGCGGGCGGCCCTCACCGTCCGGACCCGTCACGCTGCTTTCGGTACCTCGAATGTGGCGCGCCGCCACAGCCGCTACGGGACCGGGGCCTTTTCCTCCCTGCGTTGCCGGGAGAAAATGTCGGTTGCCGCATTGTCCCATCGCCCAGCGCGATGATGTGGGGTAGTTGCTGTAACCGTAGGCGGACTTCAGGAGGACTCGCCGTGCGAACGACTCAGGAGTCGGAGAACTGGGCGGTCGAGTTCATCCGGACCGACGGGGAGAAGCAGTCGCTGTCCGTCGAGGACGGCTTCGAGACCCGCGGGGACGCCGAGTACTACGGCCAGTGCACATGGTCCTCGCCCGGCGGGCGGGGTATTGAGCAGGTGCGCGTGCGGCAGCTGCCGCGCGGCCCATGGATGCCGGTGGCGCCGGCGTCGGTGTGCGGGGGGATCCGCCTCTAGCGCTGCGCCTTCCGGGGGGATACCGGCGTGCGTCCGCAGTCCGCGCGCCGGTTCGGGGATCCCAGCCCGTCCGGGGACGGTTTCGGTTTCAGGATCGAGCCGGCCCGGGCGGGTTATTCGCCGTCCCCGACCGCTCCGAAGCCGCCGCGCTCCCCAAGCCCAGGAAGCGCGACGACCGCGGGAACTTTATCGGATCACCGCTCGAGATCCGCGAACATCTTGGCCAGCAGCGTGTTCAGCTGGTCGCGTTCGGCGGCGCCGAGCGGACCCAGGACCTCGTTCTGGACCTCTTGAGCCTGCGCGTCCAGCTCGGCGAGCAGCGTGCGGCCGGGCTCGGTGAGCGCGACACTGACCCGCCGGCGGTCGGCGGTGTCCCGGGCTCGTTCGACGGCTCCCGCCCCGGCCAGCTCGTCCACGATCTTGGCCATGTCGCTGGGGTCGATCGCCAGCCGCACCGCCAGGTCCCGCTGCACGTGCGGCCCGAAGTCGGCGAGCGCCGCCAGCACCGCGTGGTGCCACAGCCGCAGCCCTCGCTCCGCGAACCGCCCGGCCAGCCGGTTCCGCGCGATCTTGCCTGTCCGCGAGAGCAGGTAGGTGGTCAGTCCGGTCAGCGAGGGCGGGAGCGCCCGCAGGTCATCCATGGTATGACTATAGGCGCAAGCCCATCATGGGTCAGCACCCACTAATTTGGAGACGCGATGGACGCGCTGCACTCCCGCCTGCTGGTGCCCCGTTTCGGGGAGATGTTCGACTTCTACCAGGCCGTCCTGCCCGGGATGCTCGGCGCGAAGCTGATCAAGGGTTCCCCGGCCGGCCCCTACGCCAACTGGGACGTCGAGGACCAGGCGGTCCTGGTCCTGTTCGACCGCGCGACCATGGCCGCCGTCGCCGGTACCGCGGAGCTGCCCGCGACCGCGGCGCCGGCACAGGACCACACGATGTTCGTGTGCCGCGTCGACGACGTGGAGGCCGGCGCCGAGCTGTGCGTGCGGCACGGCGCGACGCTGGTGGCGGCGCCGACGGACCGGCCGGACTGGGGCCCGACGCTGCGGACCGCGCATCTGCGGGATCCGGAGGGGAACCTGATCGAGCTGCAGTCGTACGAGGGCTGAGTCTGCTTCTGCCATTAGCTCTGCCTCCGCCTCTACCTCTGTCTATGCCAGCGCCGCGGCCTGCCATCGCAACGTCCGCGGCACGTCCCGGACATCGATCCGCGCCGTGTAGAGCGCGCCGTCGGGCCCGACCGCCCCGGCCACGACCCGGCCGTGGGCGTCGACGGCCAGCGAGGGCCGCAGGATCGGACCGGGCCCGCTGTGCCAGCGCCGGACGCCGCCGGCCGCGCCGACCTCCGGCTGCCAGACCACCTCGACCAGCCCGCGGCGTCCGCGCTGGGCCAGGAAGACCCCGCCGGCGTGCGGCTGGATCGCCACGACCCCGAACCCGCCCTGCCCGCCGAGCGTCCCCCGCTGCGGCCGCCAGTCGCCGCCGGCCGAGCGGGACATGACACTCAGGACGCCGGTGTCGGCGGCCCGGGCGGCCAGCAGCGCGCCGCCACCGCGCATCGTGTGGACAGTGGGCGGGTCACCCATCGGGGGCAGGGCCGCATGGCTGAGCAGCGGCCCGCCGGAGGACCCGATGCGCCAGGTCCAGAGCACGTGACCGACGGCGTGGAGCTCGACGTCACCCGCCTGGGTGACCGCCGCGGTCAGCCCGTCCCGAACCTGGTGCCCGCCGATGTCCTGCCACTCGGTCCAGGCCGCCCCCGGCATGTTCAGATCGCGACAACGCCAGGACACGGACATGTCGGCGTTGCGCACGAAAACGTGGAGCACGCCGCGCCCGTCGACCACCGCGGTCGGACAGCCGACGTCGGCACAGTCCTTGGTCTCCGCGCCGATCGGCGTTCCGAGGCCGGTCCAGGGGGTGAAGCCGCCGTCGGGTCGCTCGCCGGCGACGACCACTTCCTGGCTCCAGGTCCCCCGATCGGGGTCGCTGGTGGTGCGCAGCCCGACGAGCTGCGCGCGATGATCAGGCGCCACTGCAACCACCAGATGAGGGGTCAGGGAGAAGGCGGTGTTCTGGTCTTTCCCAATGCCGCTACCGATCCCGCTGCTACCGATCCCGCTCCCAATCCTGTTGTCGCTCCTGCTCCCGCTCCCGTTGATCCCGTTCTCGGTCCCGATTCCCGCCCCAGGGGTGAAGTCCCCACTCCCCGGCGCCGTCTCCGTCCACATCACCGCCTGCCCGCCGACCGCTGCGAAGGCCCGCAGCCGTCCGTCCGGCCCGAGACGGAGCCAGTCCGTGGTGCCGACGTGCCGCAGGTTCGTGCTCTGCGACCAGCCCGGCCGGGCCGCGTCGCCGCCGACCGTGCGGTCGCCGCAGCCGACCGGGTCGCCGCACTTGCGCCGGTCGGCCCAGCCGTAGACGCCCAGCAGGCGGAGCTTCTCGCGGCCGCTGGAGCCGCCGAGGTTGTGGCGCCAGCGCGCGTTCCCGTAGCCGACGTAGGCGTCCAGCCGCACGGCGGAAGGGCCACGCCGGGCCCGGTGGTCGGCGTAGGCCGCATAGGTGAACCAGGCGGTCGCGGTGTGGTCCTCGTTGTCGGTGTGGACGCCGGAGTCGGTGAGCCAGGCCCGCTCCCTCGGGCCGACGCCGCGGCGCTCGGGGTCGGGGTCCATGGTGCGCACCACAGTGGGCTGGAAGCGGTCCATCAGGTCCGTGAGCGTGCCGACGAGCTGGTCGCGGGTGTAGACGCCGGCGGTTATGGCACTCTCGCTGGGCTGGAGAACGGGGCGGGTCGTGAGGGTGCCGCGGTAGAGCGCGGCCAGTGGCGTGTGGTTCTCGTCGCCAGGCGTGGAGCCGGTGTAGCTGCCCATCGAGATGTCGAGGAAGACCAGCCGGACCCGCGGATCGGATTCCAGCTCGCACAGCTCCGCCTCACCCCCGCGCGTGACCAGCACGCTGCGCCGCCAGGGCGCGTCGTCGTCGGCCCCGGCCATGCGCGCGTAGGCCGAGCGCAGCCCGTGCTGCCGCGCGGCGGCGAACGGCGCACCGCCCCCGGCCTCGGCGGCCGTGAGCACGACCGTGGTCACCTCGCCGCCGGTGCGCACCGAGTCGGCGATGTCCGGGTTCATGAAGTAGAGGTCGTCGTCCGGATGGGCGACGACCTGCATGAACGCGACCCGGCTCACGAGCCGGGCCGGACGGTCGACCATGTCGGCCTGGGCGGTGGTGACCGCGCTGTCGGCACCGAGCGCGCCGAGCGCCAGTGCTCCCATCCCGAGCAGCCCGAGCTCGCGACGAGACAAGTAAGGCACCTTGACTCCTGTGTGGCTGGATTTCCCCGCAAACCATATTCGGGACGCTGGGGGAGGCCCGTCGGTTGCCTTCGGAGTCACTCGATACGGTCTGAATTCGAACGGACACACAGCGGCGCCCCCGATCCGGACCGGATCGGGGGCGCGCTCAGAACTCTTTGTGCAGGTGCCAGACCTGCCCGGCGGGGATCAGCCTGCCCGGCAGGGGTCAGACCTGCCCGGCCTTCTCCAGGGCACTGCAGCAGGTGTCCACGATGAGCCGGGTCACGACGTACGGGTCGACGTTCGCGTTCGGCCGCCGGTCCTCGATGTAGCCCTTCTTGTCCACCTCGACCTGCCACGGGATGCGCACCGAGGCACCCCGGTTGGACACGCCATAGCTGTACTCGCTCCACGGCGCGGTCTCATGCTGCCCGGTGAGCCGCTCCTCGATCCCGGACCCGTACGCGCGCACATGCTCCGCCGGCTTGTCCCCCTCACCCAGCGCCTCACACGCGGTGATGATCGGATCGTACGACTCACGCATCGCCTTGGTGGAGAAGTTGGTGTGCGCCCCGGCCCCGTTCCAGTCCCCCTTCTGAGGCTTGGCATCGAACGAAACCCCCACCCCGAACTCCTCAGCGACCCGCAGCAGCAGATAGCGCGCGACCCACATGTGGTCGGCCACCTCCACCGGCCCCGCCGGCCCCACCTGGAACTCCCACTGCCCCGGCATGACCTCGGCGTTGATCCCCGAAATGGTCAACCCGGCAGCCAGGCAGTAGTCCAGATGCCGCTCCACCAACTCCCGCCCGAAGACAGCGTCAGCCCCCACCCCACAGTAGTACGGCCCCTGCGGCGCCGGAAAACCACCGCCCTCCGGAAAGCCCAACGGCCGGCCACCCTTGAACAGCGTGTACTCCTGCTCGATCCCGAACCACGCCTCCTGCTCAGCGAACCGCTCAGCAACCTCCCGAGCCTCCGCCCGCGTGTTGGAAACGTGAGGAGAGAAGTCGATGTCCTCCACCTCACACAACACCAACACGGAGTCCCCACCCCGCACCGGATCCGCACACGTGAACACCGGCCGCAACACCCGGTCCGAAGAACGCCCCTCAGCCTGGCCCGTCGAAGACCCGTCGAACCCCCACACCCCCGGCACAGCCCCATCACCGAGAATCCGCGTCTTCGACCGCAGCCCCGCCGTAGGAACACCACCGTCAATCCAGATGTACTCAGCCTTGTAGACCATCCCGCACCTCACCAGACGAACCGATCAACCGAAACCCAGGACACCCCGACCGCCCAGCAACCCCACCACCGAGCCACCCCACCCTGACCCCACCCCAAGTCCCCCCCGTTTCGCCGGTGTTAACGCCACATCAACTGACCCAAAATCACCCCCCCGACAACCCACCGTGACCCCCGACACACCCCCTGACCTGCCCAAGCCACCCCCACAGATACCGATTTTCGAGGAAGGCCATCGGGCGTGTACTATCGACAACGTCGCAAGCGCGCGTAGCTCAACGGATAGAGCATCTGACTACGGATCAGAAGGTTAGGGGTTCGAATCCCTTCGTGCGCACCTAGCAAGACACCAACCCCAGGTCGATGACCTGGGGTTTTGTGTTTTCCGGACTCGACCACTCGACTCGAGTCGAGGCCTAAAGCCTTCGGAATCAGGCCGTGTGATGACGATGTGATGACGGCCGTACGGAGTCCGTGTGCTGACGGGCTGTTTCTCGCCGTGCCGACGTATCGCTTCCCGTTCATAAGTCCAGGTGGTCGTCACCGATTCGAGTGCCAACTGTTCTGACTTTTCTGGTCCCAGGCGTAACGTCCGTGGCGGGGTGGCACGATCCAAGGCGAGTCGAGCCGAACTGTTGGAGGCCACGTTGACCAGGTACGCAGTGGACGCCGAACGCTCGACACTGATCGGGTCGTATCCCACCGGCACCGGGGACGCGGCGTTTACCGTGGCGGCGCTCCCCCCCCGGGGACGGCGGCGGACGCTGCGCTGTGGGTGGCGGCGCGGCTGAATGGGCTGTCACGGGCCCTGTGGCGCAGCTACACCCATCCGGCCGCAGCGGCCGGCGACGACCTGTCCGACAACACTGAGGGTTGGCGCCGACAAAGCGAACGTGAAGAATTCGACCAGGTACTGGATGCGGTCGCCAAGCCGAACCTGCCGGACGAGGACGGCTCGATCATCGTGGAGTACAGCACCGTTGCCGAGAGCGCACATCGGCTGGGCCGCGCGCTGCACACGGTCGGCGATGAAGACTTCGCCGCGACGGTGCGCTCGGAAGTCGCCACCGAGATCGCAACGGTGACACAGGCCGAGTTGGGAGATCTATCCGGCCGAGCAGTGCAGGCCGTAGTGCTGTCACGAACCTCAGCCTCGCCGGTACAGGTCGCTGCCGCTGACGCACTTCTGCGCCAGGAGCCGCTCGGCAGGCCGGAGCTCTTCACCACCGTGGACCCGACCTCGGCGGCAGTGGCCGCAGCGCACTGGCTGCACGCCGCGGCCACCGTAACGGCCGAAGCCTCAGGCTACGACGTGACCCAGGTGGTGGCCGCAGCCGACGACATCGAAGACGTGCCATTCGCCACCCCCACCATGGTTCTGGAGATGATGCACGCGGGCGCAAGTCCCCACGAGGCCGTCACCGCCCTAATCGGCGAAGCCATGGACATCACCGAGGGGAAGATCCCAAACCTGCCCGGCCTGATGCAGGCACTCACCGAGGCGACCGAAAATGCCGAGCAACTCGACGACGGAAGCGATGGCGACGCACTAAAGATGCTGCTCGGCCAGATCCGCACCACACCGCTGGACACCTCCCGTCCCGCGCCGGACTTGCTGGAGGATCTGTTGACCGGGATCTATGCCTGCGCGCTGCTGTATCGGGAGTACGAATCGGACGTCAATGACGAGGAACCCGTCAAAACATTCAACCTCGATGAGGTCGACGACGTGGTCGGCGCTGTAACGGCAGAAGACGGTGCCGACTCCGACGACGATGAAGACGAAGACCAGGACTCTGACTGGCCTGAGTTGGCATCGCCCAGGTTCCTGGCCGCAGTGCGCGCACAGGCTGCAGCCACCGTCGGCCGACTGGTGTGACACGCGGCGTCAGGACTCATAGGCCAGACCCGAAGAGCTGATCACCCTGACTGTCGCCAGCTGCCTGTGGGGTTCAATAACCCTGCCGAGGCGCTGACCTGGGGCTATGCTGCGGCGTCGTATTCGTTGAGGAGGCCGCCGAGGGTCTTCGTTCGAGTGATCCGGTGGGTTGGGAACGGGATGACTTTCGGGTCGTCCAGTGGCGCCCGCAGGTTCAGCCCATGGCCTTGGTGCGAACGTCCGGCGTTGTAGTGCTCGGCGTAATGCTCCAGGACAACCCGCAGATGGCGGTCGCCGACGATGAGGATCCGGTCGGTGCATTCGGAGCGGAGGGTCTTCACCCAGCGTTCAGC
>NZ_JBGCCP010000042.1:0-83133 GCF_041262705.1 Catenulispora sp. MAP12-49
TGACCAGAACGACAAGAGCCGTGTAACGGGAGACTGTTACGCACGGTTCTGTGGGAGCCCCGGGCTGAGACGCCCGGGGCGACCCGACTCGCGCACGGTTTACGGGATCCGTAGGGTGGCGCGGTCGTGGGGCGGTGGTCGGGGCGCGTTGGCTGCTGATGGTCTGGGTAGGTGGTGCTGTCTACTGCGATAGTCAAGATCAAGATCAAGAGCGACAGCCAAAGGCCACAGTCAAGGGGGCCTCCGGCGGCGCCTGTGCGGCGTGCGGCCTCGGCTCTGAGGGATCAACAGACCTGCCGAGACGAAGCGGTGGCGTCTCGTCTACGGAGGACAGTAGTCCCGGGCTAGACGAGACGCAACCGGTCCGTCTCGTAGTAGGTTGAGGGCATGCCCACCGCTGACGCTCCGACCCCCGACCCCCAGCGCCGGCCCCCCGGAGGGCCCGTCCTGCAGGACTCGGTCACCGAGGCGATCGAAGCCGCCTTCTTCGAGGAACTGGCTTCGACGGGCTACGCGCGGCTCTCCCTGGAGGCGGTCGCCAAACGTGCCGGAGCGGGCAAGGCCGCCATCTACCGGCGCTGGCCGTCCAAGCTCGACATGACCGTGGCCCTGGCCACCGCCGTCGCTGTGGACGCCCCCGCGTCCGCCGACACGGGAACCCTGCGCGGTGACGTCCTTGCATTCCTCACCGAGGCCGCCGAGGCACTGCGCACGCCACTGGCCTCCAGGATCATCCCCGACCTTCTCGCCGAGGGTGCCCGCAACCCCGAACTCCAGCAGGCACTGTTCACGGCCGTCCGCGACACCCGCCGCGGCAAAGCCACCCGCATGCTGGAACACGCCATCCAACGCGGTGAGCTGCCCGCCGCCACCGACCTCGAGCTGGCCCTCGACTTCCTCGCCGGCCCCCTGTACTGGCGCCTGGCCGTGGTCCGCACCCCCACCGCCCCCGACTACCTCGACCGCCTTGCCGACAAACTCCTCGCCGCCATCGCCGCCCCTGAGTCCGGCGGTTCTTGATGGCCGGGTGGAATCGTGCGTTGGACGCGGCCGGAATCGACGAGGCCGGACTGCGCGAGGACTACAGCCGTCAGCGCGAGCAGGCCCGAGCATTCAAGCGGGAGATCGTCATCGCCGCCGATCTGCTGCTTCCGGCCAGGATCGTTCCGCATACGTTGGCTGCCATCGCCTTCATGCACCGTACCGACGACCTGATCGACAGCGGTCCCGTCGAGGGACGCCAAGACGCGTACAAGCGCTGGGACGACGAGGTGCTCGATGCCCTGGCCGACGGGGAGAGCGCCAACCCGCAGCTGCGCCCGCTGCTGCACACCGTCGCCGCGTATCCGGTAGTGGGGGACCGGGTCCGGGGCTACCTGGCCTCGGCGGACAAAGACCTGCACTTCACCGGTTTCGCCACCGACGCCGACTATCAGGAATACGTCGACGGATATTCACTCCCGGCCTTCATGCTCGTCGCGACCCTGCTCGGGCCCGACCGGGACCAGGAGGCCTATCGCGCCGCCTGCCGCGTGTACATCGAGGCCATCCAACGGCTCGACTTCGTCAACGACCTCGCTCAGGACCTGGCGGACGGCCGTCTGACCATCCCGGAGGAGACCCTCAAGCAGCACGGCGTCACGCGCGCCGATCTCGAACAAGCTCGGGGCCTGAGGACCGTATACGCCCTGATCTCCGACCAGCTCGACCGGGTCGAGCAGGGACTCGGCGGTTCCGGGGCCGTGCTGGACCTCGTTCCGCCCGCTCATCGCGCCATGTTCCGCTGCATGATTCGCCTGGACGAACTCACCGTGGCCGCCGCCCGCCGCGACATCCCCGCACTGCTGCGCCGTTCGGCCTCCCCGGGAAAACCCGCCGCGCTGCGCGTGCTCGTGACCGAATATCTCCGTGCCCGCCATGCCCGCCGTGCGCGCGGGAGGCGTTGGTCAGACGGAGCCGGCGGATAGCGCGCGGGCCACGCCGCTGATCAGGGTGCTGCTGGCGGCCAGCGCGGCGCGCAGGTCGTCGTTGGAGGTCGGGCCCTGATGCTGGTCCAGGACGACGCCGAGGACCAGCCGGGTCTTGCCGGAGGCGTCGGGCTGGCGGGCCGCCCACATCAGCGCGCCGCCGGCCGGGGTGGTGGAGCCGGTCTTCATGCCGATCACCCCGTTCTCGCCGAGGAGGGTGTTGGTGTTGACGAGCCGGTCGCGCAGGCCCGGGACCGTGGCGGTGGGCATGGCGACGATCTGGTCGAAGACGTCGTTGCCGACGACCTTCTCGGCCAGCTTGAGCTGGTCGGCGGCGGTGCTCCGGGTCGACTCCTCGTACCCGCTGGCCCCGGTGTAGGTGGTCGCGGTCATGCCGAGGCTGCGCGCGGCGGCGTTCATCTTGGTGACGAAGGCGTTCTCGGATCCGGCGTCCCAGCGGGCGAGCAGCCGTGCGATGTTGTTGCCGGACGGGATCAGCATCATCTCCAGCAGGTCGTGTTCGCTGAAGGTCTGCCCCTGGGTGACTCGTACGGTCGACTGCTGCGGGTCGGACGCTTCGGCGGCGGCCCGGCCGTCGACACCGATCATCGGGCCGGGATCGTCGCCGTCGAGCGGGTGGTCGTTCAGGACGACCAGGGCGGTCATCACCTTGGTGACGCTGGCTATCGGGACCGGCCTCTGATCGCCCTTCGTGCCGAGGCTGCCGATGCCCTCCACCTCGACCGCCGCCTGGCCTTGGGACGGCCATGGCAGGGTGGAGCCGACATTCGGCGATACCGGCGAAGGTGTCGGCGCGGGCGCATTTCCGGGCGTGGATCCCGACGCGAGTTCGGGTGAGGACTCGGTTGTGGCGGTGGACCCGGATGCGGCCGCAAACATGCCTTGGGGCACGGAGTGGTCGTCACCGCTGTGAGCGAAGGCGACCGCGGCGGCGGACGTGATCAGGCCGACGACGGCGAGGACCGGGATGGCCACGCGGGCGCGGAGGTGGCGGGACTCGTTCACGCTCCGACGATCTCCCGGCCCCGTATCGGGGCGACCGTAACGGTGTGTCGATCGGGCCTGGGCTCTGTATCAGTCTGGTATCTGCGAAGCGTGGGGGAGCGTGAGCCTGGCGACGGCGCCGCCGTCGGAGGCGTTGGCCAACTCCAGACGAGCGCCGATGACCCGGGCCTGGCCGAGGGCGATGGTCAGGCCGAGGCCCTGGCCGCGTCCCCGTTCGGGCGCGCCGGTTCGGAAGCGGGACGGCCCCGCGGCGAGGATGTCCGGCGGGAAGCCGGGACCGTGGTCCCGCACGGTCAGGGTCTGGCCGTCGACGGTGAGCTCGATCGGCGCGGCACCGTGCCGGTGGGCGTTGAGGAGCAGGTTGGTCAGTATCCGGTCGAGGCGACGGGGATCGGTTCGCACCACGGGATCGTCGACGAAACCGAGCTGTACGGTACTGAGCTGTACGGTCGCGCTGGTGTCTTCGACGGTCTCGATGATGAACTCGCGCAGCGGCACCGCGACGAAGTCCGCCGTCTCGACCTGTGCGTCCAGGCGGGAGACCTCCAGCAGGTTCTCGGTCAGGCTTCGCAGGGCACGGACTCGGTCCCGGACCAGTTCCGTCGCCTCGCCGTCCGGCAGCAGCTCCGTGGCCGCGACCAGTCCGGCCAGCGGGGTGCGCAGCTCGTGGGCGACGTCGGCGGTGAAGCGCTGCTCGGCCCGCAACCGCCGCTGGAGCGAGTCGGCCATCGAATCGACGGCCGCCGAGATGTCGTGGACCTCGTCGCCGGCTCGGCCCCGCGGGCCGATGCGGGCCTCGAGATCGCCGGCCGCGATCCGGTGCGCGATGCGCGCTGCGCGACGCAGCCGCCGCCCGGCGAACTCCGCGCCGAGGGCAGCCAGCGGAACCAGCACCGCGACCGTGCCGGCGGCCGCGTAGAAGGTGCGCCGATCCAGCGCTGCGAGGTCGCGCTGTTCGGAGGCCATCGGATACTGCGCGGTCACGATCGTTCCGTGGAAGGACTCGGCCGCCCACATCACCGGCGAAGGGCCGCTGGTGTCATAGAAGGTCACTGATATAGTCGAGGCTTGGGCCTGGGCGACCAACTGGGCTGGCACGTCGGGAGCCGGTCCCGCCTGATCCGATTGCAGGCCGGCCGAGATCGTCTGCGCCAGGTCCGACTCCGCGCTCGCCCGGCCGTAGAAGAGCTGACCCGACTTCGTGGTCTGGTGGATGCGCAGCCCGATCGAACCGGACGCGACCGTCACGGCCACGGCGGACAGCACGGCCATCCGCAGGCTCAGGGAACGCAGCGGGTTCCTCATCGGCGCAGCTTGTAGCCGAAGCCGCGGACCGTCTCGATGCGCTCCGCGCCGATCTTCGTCCGCAGCCGCGCGACACAGAGGTCGACGACCCGGGAGTCGCCGCCCTGCCAGCGGTAGTCCCACACGTCACGCAGCAACCGGTGGCGCTCCAGCACGACGCCGGGATGGGCGGCCAGCGTCAGCAGCAGCCGCAGCTCGGTCGGCGTCAGGGCGACCGGCTCGCCGCCGCGGGTGACCTCCATGCCGCCGGGATCGATCCGGACGTCGCCGAAGGCGAGCACGGCGGGCGGCTCGCTGTCGGGATCCACGGCGGTCCGGCGCATCACCGCCCGGATCCGCGCCACCAGCACCGAGGTGTCCACCGGCTTGACCACGTAGTCGTCCGCCCCGGCCTCCAGCCCGCCGACCACGTCCAGCGAATCGCCGCGCGCCGACATCATCAGGATCGGCACTTGGCTGCTCTCGCGGACGCGCCGGCACAATCCGATGCCGTCGAGTCCGGGCAGCATCACGTCCAGCAACAGCAGATCCGGCGCCGCCTCGCGGAAGCGCTCCAGGCCCGTCAGCCCGTCCGGCGCCGTCGCCACCGAGAAGCCGTAACGCTCCAGAGCCCGGCCCACGGCTATCCGGATCACCTCGTCGTCCTCGACCAGCAGCACACGCGTCACGCGGAAATCATGACATCCGGCTCGATGCCCCCGCAGGCCGGTGTGCCGTGGCGGCAGCCCGGGTGGGCGTTCTCCTGATCCTGCCCTAGCGTCTGCGCGGCACGAGTCCGGTCTCGAAGGCGATGATCGCCAGGTGGACGCGGTCCCGCGCTTCGAGCTTGGCGAACAGGCGCGCGACGTGCGTCTTCGCCGTCGCCGCGCTGATCACCAGCCGCTCGGCGATCTCGGCGTTCGACAGTCCCTGTCCGACCAGACCCAGCACCTCGCGCTCCCGGTCGGTGATGCCCGCGATGGGACTCCAGTCCGCGGCGGGCTCGGCGTCCGGTTCGGGGGCCGCGGGGCCCGCGGGGCCGGACGTTCCGGCGAAGTCCGCGATCAGCCGCCGGGTCACGCTCGGCGCGATCAGCGCGTCGCCGGCCGCCACCACGCGGATCGCGTCCAGGATCGCGTCCAGGGCCATGCTCTTGAGCAGGAATCCGCTGGCCCCGGCGCGCAGTGCGCCGTAGACGTACTCGTCGTCGTCGAAGGTCGTCAGCACCAGCACCTTGGGCGGGTCGGGTTCGGCGGTCGCCTGGCGGGTGGCCTCGATCCCGTCCATGCCGGGCATCCGGATGTCCATCACCACGACGTCCGGCCGCAGTTCACGCGCCAGGCGCACCGCCTCGTGGCCGTCGCCGGCCTGGCCGGCCACCTCCAGGTCGTCGGTGTCGCCGATCAGGATCGCGAGGCCGACCAGCATCAGCGGCTGGTCGTCGACCAGCAGGACCCGCACGCTCATGCCGGGAGGCTCGCCGTCACCCGGAATCCGCCCTCCGGACGCTGGCCGGCGCTGAACTGGCCGGACAGCAGCGTCACCCGCTCGCGCATGCCGAGCAGGCCGAAGCCGCTCCCGCCGGCCCCGGCCGCGAACCTCGGGCGGCTCGGCCCGCCCAGACCGTCGTCGCCGTCGTCCACCACTTCGATCCGCACTGCGGTCGGCTCGTAACCGACCGCGACCCGGCAGGTCCGCGCCCCGGAATGCCGCACCACGTTAGTCACCGACTCCTGGATGATCCGGAACGCCGACAGTTCGATCTCCGGCGGCAGTGGACGCCGCTCGCCCTGCCAGGCCACCTGGACCCGCAGCCCGGCGGCGGCCGTGCGTTCGGCGAGCTGCGGGACGTCGGCCAGGCTGCCGGCCGGCGCCAGCGGAGCGGCCTGCGGCATGGCGTCGTCCGGCTCGGCGCGGCGCAGCGCCCCGAGCATGCGCTGCAGCTCCAGCAGTGTCTCCCGGCTGGTGGTCTCGATGCCGGCCAGCGCCTGCCGCGTCTGCTCGGGCTTGGTCTCCACGACCCGCGCCGCCGCTCCCGACAGCACCGTGATGATCCCGATGCTGTGCGCGACGCTGTCGTGCAGCTCGCGGGCGATCCGCAGCCGCTCGGCCATGACGACGCGGGCCTCGGTCTGCTCCTGGAGGGCTTCGAGGTATTCACTGCGTTTGCGATACACACCCCCGAAGACCCACGCGAGCGCGAACCACAACGCGACCCACCCGGCCCACTGGGCCGCGCCGCCGACGGACTGCCCGTGGACGTGGATGTCGCTGACGAACGCGTCCGCGACGCCCGCGACGGCGCCGACGGCGGCAGCCTTCGGCCGCCGGGCGGCGATGTACCCGCTCAAGGCGACGAGCAGGATGAGCATGATCAAGGCCCGCGCGCCGAAAAGGTCGCCGAGGGCTGATTCGCCCAGGACCGCCGCGAAGACGGCCGTCGGCAGACGGCGCACCAGCAGGACCGGAAGGGCGAGCACGACGCACAGACCCATGGTCGGGAAGTGCCCGAGGTGGGGGAACCGGAACACGCCGTCGACCGGGCTCGGCGTCGTCACGACGAGCATGAGCGCGTAGAAGCAGGCGACGGTCAGCACCGCGGCCTGTGACATCAGCCAGGTCACGCGCTTCGATGTCGAGAGACGCTGGAGAAGCTCTTCCATACGGAGATCGTATTCAGTGGCGTCGGTTCTGTGCGTCGCCCCGGGGATGTACATCGGTACACCCCCGGGGCGATGGCCTGCGGGAAGGTGACATCCGCCGGCCGACGCCGGGGATCATGGTCCGTTTCTAGGTTCGTGGCCATGACGAATGCACCAATGATCGCTCTCCAGGACGCGACGAAGAAATATGACGACGGCCCGCCCGCGCTGGCCGGGGTGACCTTGTCCGTGGCGTCCGGCGAGTGCGTGGCGGTCCTGGGCCATTCCGGCAGCGGGAAGTCCACGCTGCTGAATCTGATCGCCGGCCTGGACAAGCCTTCCAGCGGCACCGTGACCGTCGACGGCACCCGCGTCGACCAGCTCGGCGAGGCGGGTTCGGCGAGGTACCGCCGGGCCTCGATCGGCATGATCTTCCAGTTCTTCAACCTGCTCGACGACCTGACCGTGGTGGACAACGTCATGGTTCCGGCGCGGCTGGCCGGGATGGGCAAGGAAGAAGCGAAGCGGCGGGCCGCCGAGCTGCTCGGCTCGCTGGGCATCGACCGGCACGCCAAGGCATATCCGCAGCGGCTGTCCGGCGGTCAGCGGCAGCGGGTGGCGGTGGCGCGGGCGCTGATGAACCGGCCGGCGCTGCTGCTGGCCGACGAGCCGACCGGCGCTCTGGACTCGGGTTCGGCGCAGGACGTGCGCCGGCTGCTGCTGGACCTGAACCGCGAGGGCCAGACCATCCTGCTGGTCACCCACGACGTGCAGCTGGCCGCGAGCACCGCGCGCCGCACGATCGAGTTGGTGGACGGTGCGGTCGAGCGGGACGTCGTCAACGACGGCGGCGTGGCCGGCGTGACCGGCCTGGCCGGCCTGGCCGCCCGCACGCCGCTGACCCGTCCGGCGGGAGAGGTCCGATGACACTGCGCAAGCCGCCGATGCTCCGGCGCGTCTTCGAGGCCGGTTTCCGGGCCGTGGCCCGCCTGCTGCTGGCGGTGAGCCGGTGAGCGCCCTGGGCAAGGTCGTACGCTCCGGCGTGGGCCGGCGCCGCTTGCAGTCCCTCGTCATGGCCCTGACGACGTTCGCCGCGGTGACGTCCTCAGTCCTCTCCCTCGGCCTGCTGGCCGTCGTGCAGGCCCCGTTCGACCACGCCTTCAGCTCTCGGAACGGCGCGCACCTGGCGGTCCAGTTCGACAGTTCGAAGGTCACGGCCGCGCAGGCCGCCGCCACCGCGCACGCCGCCGGCGTCACCGAGGCGGCCGGACCGTACCCGATCGCCGCCGCCCTGGACACGACGATCGGCACGGACTGCCCCCAGAAGGATTGGGCCGGTCAGGACAACCATCCGATCACCGTCACCACCCGGCCCGACCTGGGCAGCACCTCCGGGATGGACCAGCTGGCGCTGACCCAGGGGCGCTGGCCGGCCGGCCCGGGCGAGATCGCCCTGCCGTGGCAGCACTATGCCACCGCCTGCTTCGGCAGTTCGGTCGTGTTCTCCTCCCTGCCGGGCAAGCCGTCGTTCAAGGTCGTCGGCTTCGCCAATTCGGTGACCAACAGTGCGACCGCCTTCGCCACCGCCGACGGTTTCGCACGGCTCACCGCTGCCGGCGCCAAGTCCGACGAGCAGATGCTTTACCGGTTCGCCAAGGCCGGGACCGACGCCGACATCGCCACCGACAAGCAGGCGGTGGCCGCCGCCGCGCCGGCCGGCGCGGTCGAGAGCGGACAGTCGTACCTGACCGCGAAGCAGCAGGCCGGCGGCAACGCCAGGGCCTATGTGCCGTTCCTGATCGGCTTCGGGATCCTCGGGCTGTTCATTGCGGTGCTGATCATCTCGATCGTGGTCGGCGGGGCTGTGGCCTCGGGGATCCGGCGTATCGGGATTCTGAAGTCGTTGGGCTTCACCCCTTCGCAGGTGGCCCGCGCCTACACCGCGCAGGCCATGATCCCGGCGACACTCGGCCTGGTGCTCGGCACGGCTTTCGGCAACCTCCTGGCCGTGCCGATCCTGGGCGGGGCCACCAAGCAGCTCGGTGCGGCCAGTGCGGCCAGTGCCACGATTCCGTTGTGGGTCAGTGTCGTGGTGCCGCTGGGCGCCCTGCTGATCGTCGGCGTCACGGCTTTGATCCCGGCGCTGCGGGCCGGCCGGATGCCGACGGTGCGGGCCCTGGTGGTCGGCCGCGCCCCCAAGCCCGGGGGCGGTCAGAGGGCGCAGCGTCTGGCCTCGCGGCTGCCGCTGCCCCGGGCCCTGTCGTTGGGGCTGGCCCAGCCGTTCGCCCGGCCGGCCCGAGCCGTGCTGGTCGGTGCTGCGGTGCTGTTCGGCGTGGTGAGTGCCACGTTCGCGGTGGGGCTGGAGAGCGGGTTCAACAGGTACCTGGACACCAGCACCGCCGGCTTCAACGTCGCGTCGGAGTTCGTGGAACCCACCGCCGACGTCGGCGTGGCCTGGGGCTTCTACGGCCCCAACGACCCGCGCAGGCCGCACCTGGATGCCGCCGAGGTTGCCGCCGCGCTCGAGGGGATCCCGGGCACGAAGGCCGCGTTCGGCTGGGGCGAGAGCGGCGCGACCATCGTCGGCGCCCCGCCCGGCGGCGAACCGCCGAAGGTGTTCACGGTCGCGGGCGACTTCTCCTGGACGAACATGGAGCTGGTGTCCGGCCGCTGGTTCTCGGCGCCCGGCGAGGCCGTGGTCGGCGACAAGCTGGCCACGACGGTGGGGATCCACGTCGGTGACACCGTCACCGTGGCGCAGCAGAACAAGCAACTGCCGCTGAAGGTCGTCGGCATCAACTTCGACACCAACGTGGGCGACTACACGGTCATGACGGATGCGGCCACCTTCACCGCCGCCGGTCTGGCCCCGCACATCGAGCAGTTCAACGTCCAGCTGGCCCCGAACGTCAGCGGACCGGACTGGACCACCTCGGCCGCCGCCGCGCTGACCCCGCTGGACGCCTCGGTCCAGCCGAACTCGGACGGGGGCAAGAACATCGTGATGATCACCATGGGCGCCCTGGTGGCCACGCTCACCTTGATGATGGTGGCGGTCGCCGCGCTCGGGGTGCTCAGCATGGTGGTGCAGGACACCCGGGAGCGGGTCCATGATCTGGGGATCTTCAAGGCCCTCGGGATGACACCGAAGCAGACCATCACGATGGTTCTGGCCTCGGTGACACTCACCGGCCTGATCGCCGGGCTGATCGGGGTCCCGCTCGGGGTCGCGGTGGAGAAGGCGACGCTCACCCCGATGGGGAACGCGATCGGCCGGCACCTGCCCCCGAGCGTCACCCACACCTACACCGCCGGGCAGCTCATCCCCCTGCTGGCCGGCGGGATCGTGATCGCCCTGCTCGGGGCACTGCTGCCGGCCGGCTGGGCGGCGAAGACCCGGACCGCCACCGCGCTGCGGACCGAGTAGGGCCGAGCAGGACCGACTTCACGGCGCGGCAAGAACGCCAATGCCGACCTCCCCCGGTCGACACCCTCGGGAGGCCGGCATGCCACCGTCCATGGCCGGGCCGAGGGCCACGATCTGCTGTGCACCGTGATGGGCGCCGGCCATGTTTTGCCGCGTGTGTGCCGCAAGCGTCGGTTTGACGGCTGGTCAAGCATCTCGCTTGGCGGGGATCGAAGGAGAACACTGATGATCAACTCTGACATGATCGACAGTGTGAACATACGTAAGCGGCTCGGCGGCCTTGTCCTCGCCGGGGTTTTCGCACTCACCGCCACTGCCGTCGCCGTGGGTCCCGCGCACGCCGGTACCAACGGCCAGCAGCTGCTCCTGATCAACAACTCCCGCGGATGACCCGACTCCCTATGTCCTGGCCGGCCAGGCGCTCGGCGTCCATCCGCTGGTGCTGCGGATGGCCGAGCGCTGGAGCAGGGGGTCGGCGGCTAGCGCGGCAAGACCCCGATCGAGTCAGTGCGTTCGGTCGCCTCAGGCGGCCGGGACGACGGTGGTGATCAGGCCGGTCCGCAGGTCGTAGGCGTAGCCGCCGACCTTGAAGCGGTCGATGCCGCCGGCCAGTTCCGGGGCTTGGCGCAGGCGCTTGACGTCCTCCTGGACGGTGGCGTGCGGGTCGAGGACGGCCATGTCCGCCGCGGTCTGCTCGTCGTAGCCGCCGCGTGCCGCGTTGCCGCGGCGAAGCTCGGGATCGGCGAACAGGGCGGATCCGCAGTCGGTGTGGTGGATGATCGCCACTTCGAACCAGTCGGCGTCCGGGGTCTTGGTCTCGTGCAGGTGGCAGATCCAGGCCATGTCGCGGATCACGGAGGGGGTGACGCGGCCCCCGATGTTGCGGGAGATGATCGCCTCGCCCAGCTGTGCGCCGACGATCGCCGCCGGCTCGACCCGGGGGTCGATACAGGTGATCAGATACAGCTGGTTGAAGGGGATGAACGGGATCGCGGGAACCTTGTCCTTGGCGCCGGTCTCCGCGAACTGCTGGTTGCGGTGCAGGTAGGTGCTGAAGTTCGAGTCGGTCATGGTGGGGTTTCCTTTCAGGACGAGAAGGCGGCACCGCTGGTGACGACGGCGCGCGCAGCTTTCAGGATCAGGTCGGTGACGGCCCCGGGTTGGGCCAGCGGCACGGCGTGCGAGGACGGGACCTCGACGATCTGCGAGCCCGCGCGTTCGGCCATATGGCGCAGGGCTGCCGGCGGCAGCGAACGGTCGTTGGTGGAGACCACGGCGAACGAAGGGATCGAGCGCCACGCCGGCTGCCCGGAGAACGTCTGACTCAGGGCTGCGGGATCGATCGGACGCTGGCTGAAGGCCAACACCTCCGCGTCCGCGGGCTCCAGGTCGGCGGCGTAGACCTCGGCGAAGCGCTCCGGCAGCAGGGTCAGATCGTCGCCCCCGAGGGGGTTCGGCGCGACCGCGAGGTTTTCGGGAGTGAGCCCGCTGCCGGGGAACAGGCTGTTCAGCTCGCCGGCGCTCTCTGCGGTGTCCGGCTGGAAGGCGGCGACGTACACCAGGGCGGCGACGTTTCCCACCCCTGCGATGTCCGGGTGGGAGATGACCGAGCCGGCCCAGGAATGGCCCGCGAGCACCACCGGGCCGCTCAGGCGGCTGAGGAACCCGGCGAGGTAGGCGGCGTCCTGGTCCAGGCTGCGCATCGGCAGGGCCGGGGCATGGACGGCATGGACGGAGTGGACGGAGTGGACGGCGGCTTGCAGGCGCCGGGCCACGCCGTGCCACACCGAGGCGTCCGTGAGCGCACCGTGCACCAGGACGACGGACACGGTGGAACGGCCAGAAGTAACGTTCGTTCTGCTCATGCGGCCGACTCTAGGCCGCCCTGCGCCCCCGGGTCAACAGAACGTTCCTTCTTGTAGAATGTGCCCATGTCGAGCATGGCTTCGAGCCCGAAGGACCGTCTCCTGGAGACAGCCCGCCGGCTCTTCTACACCGAGGGCATCCACACCGTGCCCGTGGACCGCCTGGTCACCGAGGCGAGCGTGACCAGGGCGACCTTCTACCGCCACTACCCGGCCAAGGAAGACCTCGTCGAGGCCTACCTGCGGGCCACCGACGCGGATCTGCGCGACGCCGTGGACGCCCTCCTGGAGCAGGAGCCGACCTCGGAGGCAGGTGCCGCCGCACTGCTGGATTTCATCGGCGACGTCGTGTGCGGCACCGGCTTCCGCGGCTGTCACTTCATCAACGCCTCGGCCGAGTATCCCGACCCGGACCACCAGGTCCGGACCGCCGTCGCCGAGCACCGCGCCTGGTTCCAGGACACCGTCACCAAACTTGCCGAACGCACCGGACACCCAGACCCCGAGTACGCCGGCCGCGCCATGGTCCTGCTGCACGACGGAGCCCTGTCCGCAGCCGAACTCGACGACCCCGAGCAGGTCCGCGCGACGTTGGTCCGCATGGGTCGCGACCTGCTCGGTCTGGACCGCTGACCGGCGACAGGCGTCCCCTTCTCCACCTCGCCGGCACACCTGTCACCGCCCGCTAGTAGGTTCACTCGCACCGCCGCACTTCTTGGCGGAACACCCCCCTTTGCACGTGAGGAGATGCGGGCTTTGTCAGAGTGGGAAGAGCTCAGCGGCATGCGGGTGCTGCCGCCTGCGCGGCCGCGGAAGCTGGCGAAGGTGCCGTTCGTGGAACTGGCCGATGGGCGGTTGCAGGGCGTGGTCTCCAGTGGTTCGGACATCGAGCGGGTGTATGTGTCCTCGATCGAGGCGGGGGATTTCGCGTTCGCGTGCAGCACCAACAACAACCGGCCGTGCGGTGGTGCGCGGGGGTCGTTCTGCAACCACATCGCCGCGATGGTCGGTGAGGCGGTGGTGCAGTACGGGGGCCGGCGGGTCGCCCGCTACCTGCGCATCGACGTCGGCACGGCGGCGCCGGACGCGGCCACCATCAGCTCCCTGATGTATGACGCGCGGCCTTCGGCGTCGGCCGCGAAGCCGGCGGCCCAGGTGTTCAGCCGGTTCCTGCGTCATCTGGCCTACCTGGAACTGGAGCCGACCACGGAGCCGCTTGCGGAGATGCACTGGTTCGCACCGTCGCGGGCGGCGGCATGATGCGCGCCGATCTTCTGGGCGATCCCGTCGCCGGGTGCGAGGAGGCCCTGGCCGTGGTGCACGGCTTCGACCGGGCGCTGGCCGACGGACTGCTGCGGCCGCGGGTCGGGGCGGGGGCCGCGCTGGCCGCCCTCGCCGACGCGGTCGGGGGCACGCCGCTGGGCGTGTTGGTGGCCGAGGCGGCGGAGAAGGCGGGGGCCGGGGCGGCGGGGGAGGACCATCTCGTCGCCTTGGCGGGCGCGCGGGTCGCGATTCTCGGCTCGGTCCACGACGCGCTGACGGCGCGCCTCGACGAGGCGACCGGGCGGACGCGCGAGCCGTGGCCGGGCGCGGGCGAGGGCGAGGGCGAGGGGGAGGTGCCGCAGCAGCCTGCGAACCTGCTCTCCGCGGCCCGGTCGTGGCTGGCCGACCTGGCGCGGGCCGGATGGCGCGGGATGGACCACGACCTGGTCTCCGGCGCGGCGCCGGTGGTGAGCGCCATGCTCCCGGACATCGGCCTGCGCCGGTTGGCGACGCTGCTCGACGGCTTCGCGGCCGAGCTCGCGGCCTCCTGCCCCGGCGCGACGCTGGAGCGGGTCCCGGTACGCCGCTGGGCCGACCTGTGGTCCCGCGCGATGCTGCTGACGCAGCCCGGCGCGGCGGGCTCGGGCCCTGCTGCGGGGTTGGGCACCGCGACCGGTGCGGGTACGGCCGCCACCGTCACCGGCCGTCTGCTCCCGCTGGGCATCGACCTGCACGAACACGCGACCGCCGTCCAAGCCCAGATCCACGCCGTCCTCGAACCGGCCGACGGCGGCACCCCGCGCCTGGTCCGGGCCAGCGTCTCGGCGCCCAAGCCGGACACCGTCGTCGGCATGGGCGTCTGGCAGCTGCTGCGCACGCACCTGTCGCTCATCGCAGCGTTCAGCGAAGGCCGGGCCATGGACGTCGCGGACATGGCGGTCACCGCCGAGGGCGACCTCCGCTGGTCCGACGACAAGGCCCGCACCGGCGGACCGGCCGATCCCTTCGCCACGGCCCGCCTCCTGCTGTCGACCGCCACCGCCGCGCCGACGGCGCCGCTCGACCGCCACCCGGCGCGCATCGCAGAGCTCGTGTTCCTTGAGGGCTACAAGGTCGCCGACGGCGAGTTCGAGCTTCCCGGCGGACGCCTCGCCCTGGACACCGATCGCATCCCCTCGGCGGGCCCGCTGACCCCGGATCTCGTCCGGGCTTCGACCTCCTGCATCGGACTGGTGCGCTGGGACGCCGGGACGTTCACCCTTCAGCCGCTGGCCGTGGAAGCGCCGGTCAAGAAGAAGGCCACCGCGGTCCACGCCGGAGCCTGGGCCGGCGGCACCGCGGACAAGGACGGCGTCCGGGCCGAGAAGGCCGCGGCCGAGGCGGTCACGGTCCTGCGCGAGCGAGCCGGAAGGCTGCTGCGCAAATGACTGAGCCGATCACCGAGCCGATGACTGAGCCGATCACCGAGCCGATCACCGAGCCGACAAACGAACCGGCGGCCGGGCCGATGATTGGGCAGCCGACCCAGGCCGACTCCCAGGAGAACCGCCGCCAAGTTCTCTACTGGCGCCTGCTGGCCCAGCTCTTCGACCGCGAGGAGCAGGCCGCGCTCGAGTCGGCCGGCGTCGCCGTCGTGAAGGACATCGGCCTGCCGCACGAGCTGCAGGACCCGCGGACCAGCGTGGACTCGATCGTTCAGCGCCACCCCGAGCTGGCCGCCGAGTTCGACGGCCTGATGGTGCCGGAACCCCATGGCGAAGACGGCGAAAGAGACCGCGCGCAGGAAGTCCGTCGGGCTGCCCTCGTGTCGAAGATCCTGCTCAACGTGTTCGCCACGGGAGCCGGATCGGTTTCCGCGGAACAACTCTCGCGGTGGCAGTCCGACGCCGGCTGGCTGGAGCGCGGGCTCGGCTGCGAGCCCGGTGGCCTGCGCTCGGGACGCGGCCGCGGCGGCGACCGCGACGGCGCCGGCGCCGGCACCGGCACCCCCGACCTGTCGAACCTCCTCCCGGCGATCGGCTCCGAGCTCGGCTCCCTGGAAGCCGACCTGGTCAGCCGCATGCGCCTGCGCGAGGTCCTGGCCGATCCGCACCTGGCCGCGCGGCTGACACCGAGCATGTCGCTGGTCGAACAGCTGCTGCGGGACAAGGGCAACCTGTCGGGCCTGGCGCTGGCGAACGCCAAGGCCCTGATCCGCCGGTACGTCGACGAGGTCGCCGAGGTGCTGCGGACGGAGGTGGAGAAGAGTTCGACCGGCGCGCTGGACCGGTCGGTGCCGCCCAAGCGCGTGTTCCGGAACCTCGACCTGGACCGCACCATCTGGAAGAACCTGACCAACTGGAGCCCGGAGGAGGAGCGGCTCTACGTCGACCGCCTCTACTACCGGCACACCGCGCGCAGGACGACGCCGCAGCGGCTGATCGTCGTGGTGGACCAGTCCGGGTCGATGACCGACTCCATGGTGAACTGCACCATCCTGGCGTCGATCTTCGCCGGGCTGCCGAAGGTGGACGTGCACCTGATCGCCTACGACACCCGGGCGATCGACCTCACGCCCTGGGTGAGCGACCCGTTCGAGATGCTGCTGCGCACCAACCTCGGCGGCGGCAACGACGGACCGGTCGCGATGGCGATGGCCCGCCCGAAGATCGCCGAGCCCCGGCAGACCTGCCTGGTGTGGATCTCCGACTTCTACGAGTTCGACCGGTCCCAGCCGCTGCTCGACGGGATCAGGGAGGTGCACCGCTCCGGCGTGAAGTTCATCCCGGTCGGCTCGGTGACCTCCTCGGGCCGCCAGGAGGTCAATCCCTGGTTCCGCGAACGGTTCAAAGACCTCGGCACGCCGGTGATCTCCGGCCACATCCGCAAGCTCGTCCACGAACTCAAGACCTTCCTGGCTTAGGAGAACCCTGATATGTCCGATCTGCTGCGCGCCCCCGCCGAGCTGAAGTACGCCGAGGAGCTGGACTGGCTGGAGTCCGTCGACGAGGGCCCCAAGCCGTTCAACTGGCGGCTGTCCCCGAAGATGATCAGGCTGTTCGTCCTGGGCTCGGAGCGCTCCGACGGTCTGGCGCGGGAGATCCCGCAGAAGTGGTTCGGCGAGCGCTCGATCGTCGAGCGGGCCATCGTCACCCTGGCCTCCGACCGCGGCCTGCTGCTGATCGGCGACCCGGGCACCGGCAAGAGCTGGCTGGCCGAGCTGTTGGCCGCGGCGATCAGCCGGAACTCGACGCTGGTCGTGCAGGGCACCGCCGGCACCACCGAGGACCACATCAAGTACTCGTGGAACGTCTCGATGGTGATCGCCAAGGGCCAGTCCCGGGACTCGATGATCCCCTCGCCGATCATGACCGCGATGGAGGGCGGGGTGATCGGCCGGTTCGAGGAGCTGACCCGGTCCACCTCCGACGTGCAGGACGCGCTGATCTCGATCCTGTCCGAGAAGTACATCTCGGTGCCCGAGCTGGACGAGGACGGCATCGTCTTTGCCAAGCCCGGCTTCTCGGTCATCGCCACCGCCAACAGCCGGGACCGCGGGGTCAACGACCTGTCCTCGGCGCTGAAGCGGCGCTTCAACTTCGTGCGCATCCCGGTGGTGACCAACAAGAAGAGCGAGGCGGAGATCGTCCGGTTCCGCACCGAGGAACTGCTGCGCCGGCACCAGATCGAGCTCGACGTCCCGCCGTCGCTGCTGGACGTGCTGTTGCAGAGCTTCGCCGACCTGCGCGCCGCCGCCGCGAGCGCCGGCAGCGACGACGAGAAGCTGGAGTCGGCGCTGTCCACGGCCGAGCAGATCGGCGTGCTGGAGGACGCGATCCTGCACGGCAACTTCTTCGGGGCGCAGGATCTCAGTGCCCGGACATTGGCCTCCTCGCTGGTCGGATCGCTGGCCCGGCGCGATCCGGAGGACCTGGCCATCATGAACAAGTACCTGCACGGCGTCGTCGAGCCGCGCAGCAAGAAGGACGGCGGCGAGTGGCCGGAGTTCCTGGAGGGCGGTCGCGACGCGATCGCCGTGCTGTCGTGAGCGCTGTGAGCAGTGAGAGTTCTGAGAGCACTGTGGGCACTGTGAGTGCCAGGGGCGATAGCGTCGCAGCGCCCTTCGACGCGCTGCGCAGCCAGTTGCAGGAGGCCGCGACCCGCTTCGCCGACGGCCCGGACGCGCTGGAGGGCATCCTGCTCGGCATCGTCGACGACGTCGACCGCGCCGTGCGCGAGCCGCTGGAGATCTTCCCGGTCTGCCACCACTCGCCGGCCTCCGCCATCGCCATGGCGCGGCGCCTGAGGGAGAAGCAGCCGAAGACGATCTACCTGGAGCTCTGCGAGGACATGGCCCCGCTGCTGCCGGAGCTGCGCAACTGCAAGCTCCCGGTCGCGGTGCAGTCGTTCGCGAGCGAGGTCGACGGCTTCCCGCTGGACTGGGCGCCGCTGTCTGTGGTCGCGCCGATCACGGAGGCGTCGGCGGAGTATCAGGCCATCGCGTACGCGCTCGAAACCCCGGGCGTGGAGATCGTGCTGGTGGACTGGTCCTCCGACCATGTCTTCCAGTGGGATCCGCGAAGCTCCGAACCGCCAACCGAACTGCCGACCGAACCGGCCGCCGAACTGCCCACCGAACCGGCTGCCGAGCCCTTGGAGGAGGCCGCCCTGCACGGCGACGCCGTCGGCGTCGAGATCGGCGACCTGCGGCCGCGCTTCGCCGAACTGGAGGAGCACCTGCTGCGGCACGGCCGGGTCCGGCACTGGTCGGAGTGGTGGCACCAGTACGTCGAGACGCCGCTCGGCGACTCCGGCCACGACACCTACCGGCAGGTCATGCTCTTGATCGGCAGCCTGTTCCGGCGGCTGGCGCCCGGGGACCCGCACCGCGTCCGCGTCGACGAGGACCGCGAGCGCTACATGTGGACCCGTATCCGCGAGCACCTGACGGCCACCGGGACCGACCCGGCGGACGGTCTGTACGTCTGCGGGGCCTTCCACGCCGCCAGCCGGGTCGCGGAGTTCGGGGTCGAGGGCACCGACACCTTCGAGATCACCCCGAGCTCGGCCACCAAGTGGCGCCACGGCTTGATCCCGTCCAGCCACGCGGCGATCGAGGCCCAGTTCGGGCTGGCCCCCGGGTCGGTGTCGATAGCCGCGACGACCTGGGGGACGAACCTCAAGAGGACCGGCGTCAAGCCGTTCCGTCTTGAGGGACAGGCCGGGACGAAGAAGTCGGCCGCCAAGGCGAAGAAGGCCGCGGCTCCCGCCGTCGGCTCGGCTCCAGTGGCAGTCCCAGTTCCGGCTCCCGCGTCGGCCCCTTCCGACCAGTTGTCCGGCTTCCTGCGGCGGCCCCCGGTTCTGGACGGGCTCGACGAGGCCGAACTGCTCGGCTGGTCCGTCGACATCGTCCGGGCCGCGCGGCGTAACGGCTATCTCGCTTCCACGGCCGACGCGATCGCGGTGTTCGAGACCTCGATCCTGCTCGCCGGCATGCGCGACCGGGCCAAGCCCACGCCGTACGACTTCCAGGACGCGGCCGTCACCTGCATCGAGAAGGACTCGGTCCCCGGGCGCCGGGACGTGCGCCGGCTGGTCGAGGCGATGATGGGCGGCGACCGCGTCGGCCAGGTCGGCTACGACGCGCTCCCACCGCTGGCCCGCGACGTGCACGACCGGCTCGCCCCGCTGAACCTGCGCCTGGACCAGCGCGGCGTGCAGCGGGCGCTGCTCGACATCGCGGGCCGGCCGGAGCTGGCCGCGTGCTCGGACGTGCTGTGGATGCTGCGCCGACTCCTCCCTGACGGCGCGGCCCGCCCGATCATGGGCGAGCGCAAGCTGGGCGAACGGTCCCTCCAGGAGTCCTGGGACCTGGCCATCGGCACCCATCAGCGGGCCCTGATCGAGCTCGGCTACGAGGGCGTGAGCATCGAACAGGTGCTGGAGCAACGGCTCCGGCGCAAGGCCAACGGCCCCCAGGCCACCGCCGCCGTGGCGCTGGAAGCCGTCGAGGACGCCTTGCTCTACCTCGGCAGCCACCGCCTCGCGGACGAACTCGGCACCCGCGCGCTCCAGGTCCTGTCGGCCGAGCGCTCGGTCGACGACGCCCCGGAGGTGCTCCGGCGGACCCGGCGGCTGCTGGCGTTCTACCGGACCACCGAACCGGCGCTGCCCGGATGGATCGAGACGTTCGCCAAGACCGGCTACGCGCACTACTGCACGCTGCTGCCCACGGCCTTCACCTCCGAGGACGCCGGCGTACGCCAGGTGGCGGCCATGCTCGGCTTCCTCTTCAGCATGGAGAGCCTGGCGCTGTCCCTGGGCTGCGACCGCTCGCAGCTGGAACTCGCCGTCGCCCAGGCCCACCCGGAGGAGCCGGAGAAGATCGCCCTGCTGTGGGCGGCGCGAGTGCACCTCGGAACCCTGTCGCGCAGCGATCTGCGGGACAGATGCGACGAGTTGCTGGACAACCCGCTGGTCCTGCCGGCCTACCCGCGCTACATCAGCGGCCTGGTCCACGCACTGGAGCCGGTACCGGGTCTGGTGGACTTCGTCGTCGAGGCAGTGTCCAACGCCTTCGGACGGCTCCCGGACCCGCTCCTGCTGCCGTGGCTGCCGACCTTGATCATGGCACTGCGCAAGAGCGGCGCGGACCTGGCTTCGCTGCTCGTGCGGGAGGCCGGACGGGTCTTCCCGGCCCGACTCGACGTCCTGGACGAGTGGGTCGCGCCGTGGAAGGGCGAGACCGCCGATCCGACAGCGGCCCTCTCGCGGCGGCACCCGGCCGGTCGCGATCCGGGCGGGCCGCTCGGCGCGCTGCTCGCGCAGCATCCGGCGACCTGCGACGCGGTGGCGGGTCTGCTCGGCTGCGAAGGGGAGTGGGAGGTCGGAGGGCAGGCCGGACAGGGCGGTCTGGAGATCGTGACGCGGTACCCGGACACTGCGATGGCGCTGGCCGGGCTGGCCGGGTAGCTCCCAGTTCGGCAACGACAGTGGCGGCGGCAGCGGCAACGACAGCGGCGGCAGGGGCGGCGCGGACGGGCTTCGAATCCGGCCCGCGCTGCCCTGTTTGCCGCCGGGGCAGGAAGTGGGACCGCTCCGCCTAGCCGATCGTGGCGATCGAACCCCGGTTGTCGCGGTCGAGGTGGCGGCCGATGATGAGGCGCTGGATCTGGTTGGTGCCCTCGAAGATCTGCATCACCTTGGCCTCTCTCATGTATCGCTCGACCGGGAAGTCCTTGGTGTAGCCGGCGCCGCCGAGGACCTGGACGGCGTCCGTGGTCACCTTCATGGCGTTGTCGGTGGCCACGAGTTTGGCGATGGATGCTTCCCGGCTGTACGGCAGGCCGGCGTCCTTGAGTCGCGCCGCGTGCAGTGTGGTCGCTCGGGCGGCGACCACGGCGGCCTCCATGTCGGCGAGCATGAAGGACAGGCCCTGGTGGTCGATGATTCGGCGGCCGAAGGTGTGGCGTTCCTGTGCGTAGGACACTGCGGTGTCGAGGGCGCCTTGGGCCAGGCCGGTGGCGACCGAGGCGATGCCCAGGCGGCCGGCGTCGAGGGCGGCGAGGGCGATCTTCAGGCCGTCGCCCTCGGCGCCCAGACGGCGCTCGGCTGATACGCGCGCGTCGTCGAGTCTCAGCGCGGCGGTCGTCGATCCGGTCAGGCCCATCTTCTTCTCGGGCGGGTCGGCGATCAGGCCGGGGGTGCCGGCGGGGACCAGGAAGCATGAGATCCCGTCGCGGTCGCCGGCTGTGCCGCTCGTGCGCGCCATGATCGTGTAGTAGTCCGCGGTGCCGCCGTGCGTGACCCATGCCTTGCATCCGTTGAGCACGTAGTCGTCTCCGTCGCGGCGCGCCGTCGTGGCCATCGCGGCGGGGTCGGAACCGGCGTGCGGTTCGGAGAGGCTGTAGGCGCCGAGCAATTCACCGCCGAGCATCTCCGGGAGCCGGCTCAGCTGCTCCGGAGTTCCCCGGGTCGCCAGCGCGAAGCAGGACAGTGCGTGCACTGACACGCCGACCGCGACCGATGCCCAGACCGCGCCGATCTCCTCCAAGACCTGGACATAGACCTCGTACGGGACGCCCGCGCCGCCGATGTCCTCGGGGTAGGGCAGGCCGAGGATCCCGACCTCGCCCAGCAGGTGGAAGACGTCGCGCGGGAATGCTTCTTCCGCCTCGGCACCGGCGGCGCGCGGCGCGAGGTCCTTCGCCGCGATGGAGCGGACCAGTTCGATCAGTTCGGCGTGCTCTGCTGAGCGGAAGGTGCGGCGGGCCGGCATGGCGGTTCTCCTGGTTGTGTCGACGGCCAGATCGTGGCTGGGACTGGGACTGGGACTGGGACTGGGACTGGGAGTACGGGGACAGCGCGAATCGGTCGTCAGAGCATCGCCAGTCCTGGCTCGGCGAGCAGCGCGGCGGTGTCGGCGAGCAGTTGAGAGCCTTCTTGACCGTCGATGACGCGGTGGTCGAAGGAGAGCGCGAGTTGCAGAACGGAGCGGATGGCGATGGTCTCGCCCGCGGCTTCCTCCACGACCCAGGGCCGGCGGCCGATGGCGCCCACGGCGAGGATCGCGGTCTCGCCCGGGTTGAGGATGGGGGTGCCGGTGTCGACACCGAACACGCCGATGTTCGTGATCGTCGTCGTACCACCCGCCATCGCCTCCGAGGCGGTCTTGCCGGCGCGCGCCGTCGCGGCCAGATCGTTGATGGCGACGGCCAGTTCGAGAAGACCGAGTCCTTGCGCGTCCTTGATGTTCGGCACCACCAGGCCGCGCGGTGTGGCCGCGGCGATGCCCAGGTTGATCGCGGCCGGCACGACGATCTCCTGTGCGGCCTCGTCCCACCGCGCGGTGGCCATCGGCGTGCGGGCGAGCGCGAGCAGATAGGCGCGCGCCACGAACGCCAGCGGCGTGAGCTTGACATCGTGGAACTCGCGGCGACGCCGCGCTGCCTGCCGGAGTTCGAGCGTCTTGGTGACGTCGACGGTGACGAACTCGGTCACGTGGGGAGCCGAGAACGCCGAAGCCACCATGGCCGCCGCGGTGTGTTTGCGGATGCCCTTCACCGGGATCCGGACCTCGGCGCCGCTGGGTGAAGGCGAGGGAGAGGGCGAAGTCGCAGGTACAGGCACAGGTGTTTCCGAGGCGCGGATCACGTCGGCGCGCACGACCGTCCCGTCCGGCCCGGATGCCTCGACCAGGGCCAGATCGACGCCGAGGGTTTTGGCGAGCTTGCGCACCGGCGGCTTTGCGCGCGGCTTGTTGCTCGCCGGCTTGTTGCCGGCCGGCCCGGTGGTCGGCAGGCGTCGCCGCCTGGAGCCCGAGGCCTTGGCCCCGTAGCCCACCAAGAGCTTGGGCTCCTGCTCTTCGGTTTCGGCCGTGGCGGCGGCGGTTCGGATGGCGATGATCGGCGAACCCACGTCGACGGTGTGCCCCTCGGAAGCGAAGAGCTCCACGACCTCGCCCGCGTACGGCGAGGGCAGCTCGACGGCCGACTTCGCGGTCTCGATCTCGACGAGGACCTGGTTGACGCCGACGGTGTCGCCGACCCGGACGTGCCAGGCGATGATCTCTGCTTCCGTCAGGCCTTCGCCGACGTCGGGAAGCCGGAAGGTCTGCACGGTCGCGGTGGTCACGGCAAGCTCCTGTGGAAGGGGGAGGAAGAGGGAGGGAAGGGGGTGGACCAGCTCAGTGCCAGCTCAGTGACAGCTCAGTGCCAGCTCAGTGCGAGAAGGCGAGATCGCAGGCATCGAGGATCCGATCGACGTTCGGCAGCCAGTCCTCTTCGAGCCGGCTTGCCGGGTAGGGCGTGTCGTAGCCGGTCACGCGCAGGATGGGTGCCTCCAGTTCGTAGAACGCCTGCGCCTGCACCCGGGCGGTCAGCTCGGCCCCGATCCCGCCGCTCCGGGAGGCTTCGTGCGCGATGACCAGCCGGCCGGTGCGGCGCACCGACGCCACGACGCTCGCGTCGTCCAAGGGCGAGAGGGAACGCAGGTCGATGACCTCGACGTCCCGGCCCTCCTCCGCCAGGACCTCGGCGGCTTCGACCGCCTTGGGCACGAGCGCGCCATACGTGACCAGCGTCAGATCCCCGCCGGGGCGCACCACGCGGGCCAGTTCCATGTCCACCGGCGGCGCCTGGGGATCGACCGTCCCCTTGGACCAGTAGGACCGTTTCGGCTCCAGGAAGATCACCGGGTCGTCGCAGCGGATCGCCTGGCCCAGCAGGTCGTACGCGTCCTGGGAGTCCGACGGGCACAGCACCCGCAGGCCGGGCGTGTGGGCGAAGTAGGCCTCGGGGGACTCGCTGTGGTGCTCGATCGCGCCGATCCCGCCGCCGACCGGGATGCGGATCACGACCGGCAGCCCGAGGCGCCCCTCCGAGCGGTGGCGGTACTTCGCGAGCTGGGTGACGATCTGGTTCATCGCCGGGAAGACGAAGCCGTCGAACTGGATCTCGCACACCGGCCGGTAGCCGGCCAGGGCCAGGCCGATCGCGCTGCCGACGATGCCGGCCTCGCCCAGCGGCGAGACCACGACGCGATCGGCGCCGAAGTCCTCGTGCAGGCCGTCGGTGACCCGGAACACGCCGCCGAGCGGGCCGATGTCCTCGCCGATCAGCAGGACCTTGTCGTCGGCCTCCATCGCGGCGCGCAAGCCGGCGTTCAGCGCGTGGGCCATCGCGGTGCTCACCGGTGATCCCCTTCGGCCGCGGCCACGAAGGCCAGGTGTTCCCGGCGTTGGCGCGCGAGGTCGTCCGGCATGCGCTCAAGCGTGTGCAGGAACGGATCGCCCGGTTCCGGGTCGGGCAGCGCCCGGCAGCCGGCCCGCAGCCGCTCGGCCAGGGCCTCCTCCTCCCGTGCGAGCTCGGCCAGGAAGGCCTCGTCGGCCCGTGCCGGGGCGCCGGCGTCAGACCGCGTGAGCAGGATGCGCAGACGCTCGATCGGGTCGCGCTCGGCCCACGCGTCGTTCTCCGAGGCGGTGCGGTAGCGCAGGTCGTCGTCGGAGGTGGTGTGCGGGTTCCGGCGGTAGGTGACCGCCTCGATCAGGGTGGGGCCGCCGCCGGCGCGGGCGTTCGCCAGCGCGGTGCGGGTGGCGGCGTGGCAGGCGACCACGTCGTTGCCGTCGACGCGGACGCCGGGGAAGCCGAAGCCCCGGGCGCGGTCGGCGGCCGGTATCCGGCTCTGCACGGAGAACGGGGCGGAGATCGCCCACTGGTTGTTCTGACAGAAGAACACGACCGGCAGGTGCTGCGCCGCGGCCCAGACGAACGCCTCGTTGGTCTCGCCCTCGCTGAGCGCGCCATCACCCAGGAACACCAGCACGGCGCGATCGCGGTCGGCCTGGCCGGTGCCGACATCGCCGTCGCGCACGACGGCCATCGCGTAGCCCACGGCGTGCAGCGTCTGCGCGCCGATCACCAGCGTGTACAGGTGGAAGTTGCGCTCGCGCGGGTCCCAGCCGCCCAACGTCGTGCCACGGAACAGGCCCAGCAGCCGCACCGGATCGACGCCGGAACACCAGGCCACGGCGTGCTCGCGATACGTCGGGAAGACCACGTCGCGCGCCTTTAGCGCCCGGCCCGCGCCGACCTGGGCGCCCTCCTGACCCAGCATCGAGGGCCACAGTCCCAGCTCGCCCTGCCGCTGCAGCGCGACGGCCTCGATGTCGACGCGCCGCGCGAGCACCATGTCGCGGTAGGCCGCCCGCAGGTCCAGGGCATCGGCGGCGGGCGGCAGGCCCGGGGCGTCGCGCAGGTTGCCCGCGGTGTCGAGCACCTGCCACGGGTCGTTCGCAGGCGGTGCAGTGGTCATGGCGCTCCCTGATTCCGGAGGTGAGCTGGAATCGTCGCGACCCGGTTCGCCGCCGGGCAAGAGTCACGCGTGAAACGTGCGTAGGATGCGCGTGATGTGCGAACAGGGCGCTGATCGGCGCCTGATGTGTTCGTGTGGCGAAAGAATCCACCTTTGGGGGTCGGCATGGACGACATCGACCGGAAGATCGTGGCGCTCCTGAGGGTGAACGCCCGGATGCCGACGAGCGAGATCGCCCGCCGCGTCGGGCTGTCCGGCGCCCCGGTGGCGCGGCGGATCGAGCGCCTGGAGGCCGACGGCGTCATCCTGGGATACGTGGCGATCGTGGACGACGCGGCGATCGGCGAGCTCGACGCGTTCACCGAGATCCGGCTCACCGGCGGGACCGACACGCGCGAGATCGAGGAGATCGCGCGCCGGGTTCCCGAGGTCCAGCAGTACTACACGATCGCCGGGGACCCGGATGCCCTGGTGCGGTTCCGGGTGCGCAACGTCGACCACTTGCAGCGTGTGGTGAACGCGATCCGGAGTACCGGGATCGTCGCCGGGACCAAGACGCTCATCGTCATGGCCGCGTGGGACCGTGCCCGCACGCGGGATCCGGAGATACAGACACAGATCGGAGAGACAGACACAGATCGAAGAGCGGCCCGCGTGACCTGATCGTCTGCGCCGCCCGCGGAGACCAGTTTCGTGCTCCGGGTATTGGCCGTCTTCGGCCGATCGCACTACTGCCGCACTGCTTTTTCGTCCGCCACGACGACGGCGGCCCCTCTGCCCGCTGCCTACAGTTCATCCACTCGTAGGCGTGGCGGCAGAAGGAGCAGGGCTGATGAGCAGCAGAGCGGACTTCGGGGCGAGAAGGGCGGCGCACTTTCGCCGGTTGCTGGGGGTGACGGTCGCCGCGTCGGTGGGGGTGTCGGTGGCGGCGTGCGGCGGGTCCTCCGCCGGGGCCGGCGGCGGCAAGGCCGACGGCGGCGCGACGATCACCATCGGCATCGGCTCGGATCCCGGGACGCTGAGTCCGACGACGGCGCTGGCCGGGACCGCGGTCCTGATGATCGGGTACGCGTACGACCGGCTGATCCACATCTCCGCCGACGGCAAGGTCACCCCGGGTGTGGCCGAGAAGTGGACCGCGACCTCGACCTCCGCGACGTTCACCATCCGGGCCGGGGTCACCTGCCAGGACGGCACGCCGCTGACCGCGGCCGACGTCGCGGCCGAGTACAACTACATCGCCGACCCCAAGAACGCCTCGCCGTTGCTCGGTGTCGTGGTCCCGGCGACCGCGAAGGCCACGGCCGACGCCGCCGCGCGCACCGTGTCCGTCACCACGCAGGTCCCGGCGCCGTTCATCGTCGAGATGACCCAGCTGCTGCCGCTGGTGTGCCAGAAGAACCTGGCCGATCCGGCGGCGCTGGCCAAGACCACCAACGCCAGCGGCCCCTACCAGCTGACCCAGGCCGTGCCCGGCGACCACTACACGTACACCAAGCGCGCGGGTTACAGCTGGGGTCCCGGCGGCGCCACCGACGCCGATATGCCGGCCACCGTGATCTTCAAGGTGGTGGCGAACCCGTCGACGGCGGCGAACATGCTGCTGTCCGGCCAGGTGAACATCGCAGAGATCAACGGCCCCGACACCCAGCGCCTGGACGGGGCCCGCGTCGGCAAGAAGAGCACCCTGACGCCGTTCGGCTTCCTCACCTTCAACGAGGCCGCCGGGCACGACACCGCCGACCCCGCGGTCCGCACGGCGCTGGTCGAGGCGCTGGACCTGAAGCAGATCGGCTCGGTGGCCACCGGCGGCACCGGGAAGCCGTCCACCTCGATCGGCGAAGTGGCCCCGACCCCGTGCACCGGAGACAGCGTCACCGGCAACCTCCCGGCGCACGACGCGGCCAAGGCCGCCGCCGACCTGACCGCGGCCGGCTGGACGAAGGGCGGCGGGGGCTGGACCAAGGGCGGCAAGCAGCTGACCGTCACCCAGCTCCACTCCTCGCAGCTGGGCCCGGACGCGGCCGCCTCCTATGAGCTGGCCGCCAAGCAGTGGACCGACTTCGGCGTGAAGGTCCAGGACAAGGTCGTCGACGCGACCACGACGGTGACCACCCTGTCCTCCGGCGGCTACGACGTGTCCTGGATCCCGGTCAGCGTCCCGCTGCCGGACCAGCTCACCCGGTTCTACGACGGCCCGACCCCGCCGAACGGCACCAACTTCGGCGCGATCGCGAACCCGGACTACACCGCGGTGAGCAAGCAGGCGATGGCGGTGGCCGGCAAGGACGGCTGCGCGCTGTGGCAGAAGGCTGACGCCGCGCTGGTCAAGCGGGTGGACGTGGTCCCGATCGTCGACAGTCTGATCGGCTGGTACGGCAAGGGCGTCAGCTACGACGTCGACGGCGCGGGGCCCGTCCCGAGCAGCCTGCGGGCGGGCAGCTGATGGCCCGGGTCCAGATCGCGAACGCCGGCGCAAATCCCGGCGGGCCGGCCGCCCCGGGAGGCGGCGCCGGCCGGACGGCCCCGGTCGGCGCGGTCCCGGCGCTCCGCCGTGCCGCCGCCGCGCTGACCGGCGACACCTGGCTCGGCTTCCTGGCCCGGCGCACCGGCCGGCTGCTGGTCTCGCTGGCCGTGGTGGTGACCGCGTCCTTCGCGATGATCCACCTGATCCCCGGCGACCCGGTCCGCGCCGCCCTCGGCCTGTCCGCCGACCCGACCCAGGTCGCGGCCCGGCGCCACGACCTGGGTCTGGACCGGTCGCTGCCCGAGCAGTACGGCGCCTTCCTGGCGAACCTGTTCCACGGCCGGCTCGGCGACTCGATCGTCTCCCAGATGCCGGTCTCGCAGATCATCTCCGACCGGCTCCCCTCGACATTGCAGCTGGTGATCCCCGCTGTCGTGCTCATCCTGCTGGTCGGCATCCCGATCGGCATGCTGGCGGCCGTCCTGACCAAGGACGGCCGCCGCCGGCGGGGCGAGCTGGCCTTCGCCGCGACCACCGGGATCCTGGCCGCGCTGCCGGAGTTCCTGCTGGCGGTCGGGCTGGTCGCGGTGTTCGCGGTGTGGTGGCAGGTGCTCCCGGTGGCCGGGCAGTCGGATCTGTCCTCGTACGTGCTGCCGGTCCTGTCCCTGACCGTGGTCCCGGCGGCGTCGCTGTCCCGGGTGGTCCGGGTCGAGGCTCTGCGCGTCCTGACCGAGGACTACATGCGCACGGCGCGGGCCAAGCGTCTCCCGGCCCGGCTCGTCTACCTGCGGCACGCGCTGCCGAACCTGCTGACCTCGTCGCTGACCATCGGCGGCCTGCTGTTCACCTCGCTGCTGGCCGGCACGGTGCTGGTGGAGAACGTGTTCGCCTGGCCGGGTCTGGGCTCGACGATCGTGCAGGCCATCACGACCAAGGACTATCCGCTGGTGCAGGGCGTGGTGTTGGTCTACGGAGCCGCCGCGCTGCTGATCACGTTCGCGGTGGACGTGGCGGTCGCCGTCATCGACCCGCGCTCGACGGTACGGGGGACCTGATGACCGCGACCACGATGACCGCGACCACAGAGCCGGACGACATCTGCGCCGACCCGCCGGAGTCCTTCGCCCGCCGGGCCCGCCAGAGCGTCCGCACCCCGCTCGGTGCCGCGGCGCTGGCCGCCGTGCTGCTGCTGGCCGCGCTGGCGGTGGCCGGGCCGGTGGTGTTCGGCGATCAGGCCTCGAGGATCGACACCGCGGCGATGAACCAGGGCGTCAGCGGGGCGCACCTGCTCGGCACCGACAGCCTGGGCCGGGACATCGCGGCCCGGGTGATCGTCGCCACCCGGCTCACCCTGCGGCTCGGGCTGTCCGCGACGGCGATCGGCCTGCTCGGCGGGCTGGTGCTGGGCCTGGCGCCGAGCGTGCTGGGCCGGCGCGGGGGCCGGGCGGTGACCGGCGTGGTCGGCGTGCTGGTCGCCTTCCCGGGACTGCTGTTCGTGCTCTTCCTGGCCACCATCTTCGGCATCGGGAGCACCGGCGCGGTGCTGGCCATCGGACTGGCGCTGGTGCCGCCGCTGGCCCGGTTGATCCAGAACCTGGCGACGACCGTCGCCGGCTCGGACTACGTGGCGGCGGCGCGGATCCTGGGCGTCGGCCGGTTCCGGATCGTCGTCCGGCACGTGCTGCCGAACATCGTGGAGCCGGTCGTGCTGTTCGCGGCGCAGGCCGCCACCGGGTCGCTCATCGCCTTCGCCGGGCTGTCGTTCCTGGGCCTGGGCGTGCAGAGCCCGGACTACGACTGGGGCCGGCTGCTCAACGAGGGGCTGAGCAGGATCTACGTGAACCCGGCCTCGGCGTTGGCCCCGGGCGTCGCGGTGGTGCTGGCCGGGTTGGTGTTCGGGCTGCTCGGGGAGGCGCTCGCGCAGACCGCCGGGCGGCGCACGGCGGCGCGCGCGGTACCGGCCGCGCATGTCCCCGCCGCCACGGATACCGATGGGGCGCTCCCGCAGACTCAGGCGGACGTCGACAGTTCAGCCCTGATCCAGGCCACCCATCTGCGGGTCTCCTTCCCCGGCGGGCGGACCGCCGTCCGCGACGTCTCCCTGTCCGTCGCGGCCGGGGAGGCCGTCGGTCTGGTCGGCGAGTCCGGGTCCGGCAAGAGCCTGACCGCGCTGGCACTGGCCCAGCTGGTGCCCCACCCCGGCCACGTCCAGGGCACCGTGCGCTTCGACGGACACGACCTGCTCGCGGACCCGCGCTCGGGCCGGCGGCTCGGGGCCGAGCTGGCCATGGTGTTCCAGGACCCGATGACCTCGCTCAACCCGGCGCTGCGGGTGGGCCGTCAGCTGGCCGAGGTCGCCGAGGTCCACCTCGGCCGGTCCCGGAAGGCCGCGCTGGCCCGGGCCGTGGACCGGCTGGCCGCCGTCGGCATCCCGGACCCGGAACGCCGCGCCCGGCAACGTCCGCACGAGTACTCCGGCGGCATGCGGCAGCGCGCGTTCATCGGCATGGGGCTGATGGCCGAGCCCCGGCTGATCATCGCCGACGAGCCGACCACGGCGCTGGACGTGACCGTGCAGAAGCAGGTGCTGGAGCTGCTCGGCCGGATCCGGGCCAACTCCGGCGCGGCGCTGCTGCTGATCTCGCACGATCTGGGCGTCGTGGCCGAGGTCTGCGACCGGGTCCTGGTCATGTACGCCGGCCGGGTCGTGGAGGAGCTGCCGGTGGCCCGGTTGTTCCAGGCCGCCGCGCACCCCTACACCCGGGCCCTGGTCGGCGCGATCCCGACGATGGCCACCGACCTGGACCGCGAGCTGGCCACCATCCCGGGCCGGCCGCCGGAGCCGGGGGAGCAGGTCACGGGCTGCGCGTTCGCGACGCGGTGTGCCTTCGCGCAGGACCGGTGCCGCGGCGAACTGCCCGTGCTGGAGCCGGCCGCGGGCGGCGCCGGGCACCGGGTGGCGTGCTGGTACCCGCGAGCAGTCGGCAGCGACACAACCCGCGATGACACGGCCCGCGCCAAGACGGAGGTGGTGCAATGAGCTCCCTGGAACTGCGCGGCGTAGGGGTGCGCTACGGCCGGTTCACCGCCGTCGAGGGCGTGGACCTCACCGTCCCCGACGGCAGCGTCACCGGCCTGGTCGGCGGCTCCGGCTCCGGCAAGTCCACCGTCGGCAAGGCCGTCGTCGGCCTGGCGCCGCTGACCGCCGGCCGGATCCTGGTCGACGGCGTGGGCCAGCCCCGGCGCCCCGGGCGTACCCCTGTGCAGCTCGTATTCCAGAACCCGTACGCCTCGCTCGACCCGCGGCTGAGCATCGGCGCGGCGGTGGCGGAGGCCTTGCCCAGGACACGGCTCGACCCCGACAACTCCGGCTCGTCGGCCGCCGGCCGCTGGACCCGCGCTGAGCGGGCCGCCGAGGTGGCCCGCCTCCTCGGTCTGGTCGGCATCGATCCGGCGCGCGCCGCCCAGCTCCCCGCAGCCCTGTCCGGCGGACAGCGCCAGCGCGTCGCGCTGGCCCGCGCGCTCGCCGCCCGGCCCGGGGTGCTGATCGCCGACGAGGTCACCTCGGCGCTCGACGTCTCGGTCCAGGGCGCGGTGCTGAATCTGCTGCGCCGGCTCCAGCGCGACCTCGGCTTCGCGCTGCTGTTCATCTCGCACGACCTCGCCGTGGTCCGGTACCTCTGCGACCAGGTCGCGGTCCTGGAGTCCGGCCGGCTGGTCGAGTGCGGCCCGGCCGCCGAGGTGATGGCCCGCCCGGCTCACGAGACCACCAGGACGCTGCTGTCCTGCATCCCCGCCCTGCCCGCGAGAACCGTAACGGAGGCGCCATGACCCGGCCGCTGAGGATCGACGACCTCTTCCGCTTCGAGATCCCCGGCGACCCGGACCTCTCCCCGGACGGCTCCCGCGTCGCCTATGTGCTGACCGGACAGGACGAAGACCTGGACGGCGCGGCCTCGGCGATCCACCTGGTCGACGTGACCGGCGGCGCGCCGCGCACACTGACCAACGGCCCGGCCGACGCCGCGCCGCGCTGGTCGCCGGACGGCACCGCGCTGGCGTTCCTGCGGTCCGGCCAGCTGCACCTCATCCGGGTCGACGGCGGCGAGGCCCGGCAGCTGACCACCGAGAAGTCCCGCCCGTCCGGCGCCGGACCGGCGGCCTGGTCGCCGGACGGCACGCGGATCGCGTTCAGCGCGCTCGACGCCCACGACGACCGCTTCGCGCCGTCGGTCGTCGACGAACTGCACTGGAAGGTGGACGGTGTCGGCGTGACCGGTCGGGCGCGGACCCAGATCTTCGTGGTCGACGTCGCCTCCGGCCTGATCGAGCAGCTGACCGAGGGGACCGACGATTGCGCGGCGCCAGTGTGGTCGCCGGACGGCACCCGGCTGGCCTTCATCGGTGAGAGGGGTCCGGGGCCGGAGCGCCTGAGCACATCGGCGCCCTACGTGATCGACGTCCCCGCGGACGTCGAGCCCGGCCGGCCTCCCGCACCGCCGCGGCGGTGCGGAACGGGCATCGCGCTGACCGGCCCGCTGCGCTGGTACCCGGACGGCTCGGCGCTGCTGGTCACCGGCCGCACCACTGTCTCCGTCGGGCATCTCAACCTGCTGCGCCAACCACTGGACGGCGCGGCCCCGACCGTCCTGGCCGCCGACCTGGATCGCAACGTCATGCCGGGCGGGCCCGGCTACCCCGGGGCGCTCGCGCAGTTCCACGGCCAGGACATCGTGTTCGCGGTCCGCGACCGCGGCTCCTCCCGGCTCTGTGTCCTGCCGGCCGATTCCGATCGGGCGCGTTACCTCGACCTGCCACAGCGGCTCAGTGTCAACGGCGCGAAGGTGTCGCAGGCCGCGGGGACCGTGGCGTTCGTGTACTCCGACGAGTCCACGTTCGGCGAGATCGGCGTGGTCGACCTGGACTCCGGCAAGTTCCGCCGGCTCACCGGGCATATGGACACGGCGCTGCCCGACGTCCGGCTGCCGGTCTACCAGGACCGCGCGTTCACCGTCTCCGACGGCCAAGTGGTGTCCGGCTGGGTGATCCGCGATCCGGCCGCGCCGACCGGCGGTCCGTTGCTGGTGGATGTGCACGGCGGTCCGCACAATGCCTGGAGCCCGCAGGCCGACGCCGTCCACCTGTACCACCACGAGCTGGTGGCCCAGGGCTGGACGATCCTCGTGCTCAACATCCGCGGCAGCGACGGGTACGGCGAGGACTACTACCAGGCGGTGGTCGGCGGCTGGGGCGAGGCCGACGAGCGGGACGTGCTGGAGCCGGTGGCGACGCTGGTCCAGGAGGGCCTGGCGGACCCGGCCCGGATCGCCCTGACCGGCTACAGCTACGGCGGCTTCATGTCCTGCTGGCTGTCGGCGCGCAGCGAGGTCTTCGCGGCCGTGGTGCCCGGCGGCGTGGTCACCGACCTGCGCAGCATGGCGGGCACGTCCGACGAGGGCCAGTTGATCACCGCCCTGGAGATCGGCGGGGGGCCGATGCTGGAGCGTCTGTCGCCGCTGACATATGTGGACGCGGTCCGCGCGCCCACGCTGATCCTGCACGGCGCCGCCGACGACCGCTGCCCGCCCGGCCAGGCCGAGGAGTGGTTCCAGGCGTTGAAGACCCGCGGCGTCCAGACCCGGCTGGTCCTCTACCCCGGCGGCTCGCACCTGTTCATCCTCAACGGCCGTCCCTCACACCGCGCCGACTACTGCCGGCGGGTCGTCGACTGGGTCCTCACCCACACCGCGTCCTGATGCCACCTCCGGCATCGGCGACACCTCTTTCTGATTGGAGTCAGGCAATGACACAGCCCACTGAGATACTCGAGGCGCAGAGCTCCCTGGACCCCGCGCTGACCGTCCGCTGGCAGGCCCGGCTGGCCGAGCTGGTCGCGGCCCACGGCGTCGGCGCGAGCCTGGCGGTCATGCACCGCGGCGAGGTGCTGTTCGAGGCCGCCGCCGGCTGGGCCCACCAGGGCGCGGGCATCGAGGCCACCACCGACACGGTGTTCCAGATCGGTTCGATCTCCAAGGTGTGGACCGCCACGGTGGCCATGGCTCTGGTCGACGAGGGCCTGCTGGATCTGGACGCACCGGTGGTGGACGTACTGCCGGAGCTGCGGCTGGTCGACGACGCCGTGGCCGCCCAGGTCACGCTGCGGCACCTGCTCACCCACAGCAGCGGCATCGACGGCGACTTCTTCTCCGACACCGGCCGCGGCGAGGACAACCTGGAGAAGTACGTGGCACAGCTCGCCGAGGTGGCCGTCACCCACCCGCTCGGCGCGACGATGTCCTACTGCAACGCCGGGTTCACTCTGCTGGGTCGCATCCTGGAGCGGGTCACCGGTGTCCAGTGGGACGAGCTGATGCGGCAGCGGCTGTTCCAGCCGCTGGGTCTGAAGCAGACCGGCACCCTGCCGGAGGAGGCGCTGCTGCACCGCGCCGCCCTCGGCCACATCGGCACGCCGCCGGCCCCGGCGCCGGTCTGGGGCCTGATGCGCAGCGCGGGACCGGCCGGGCTGATCCACTCCACGCCGCGTGAAGTGCTGGCCTTCGCCAAGCTGCACCTGGACGGAGGCCTCGCGCCGGACGGCACGCGAGTTCTGTCGCAGCAGTCGGTCGAGGCGATGCAGGAGCCGCAGATCGAGGTGCCGGACAACTGGTTCCTGGCCACGCACTGGGGCCTGGGCTGGTTCCTGGACCAGTGGGACGGCGCCAAGGTCTACGGCCACGACGGCGGCACCATCGGCCAGTCGGCGTTCCTGCGGATCCTTCCCGAGCACGATCTGGCGATCTGCCTGCTGACCAACGGCGGCGACACGTTCGCGCTCTACCGCGCGGTGTTCGACGAGATCGCCGAGGAGTTCGCGGGGGTGCGGATGCGGCCGGCGCTGGAGCCGTCCGCCGAGCCGCTGGAGTTCGACCCGGCGGACTACGTGGGCACCTACGACCGGGCCTCGACGCGGCTGGACATCACCGAGCGCGACGGCGGCCTTGTCATGACCGTCACGCTCAGCGGGATCATCGCCACCGTGGCCGGCGGCGACCCGATCGAGATGCCGCTGCGGACCTTCCGGCCCGGCGTGTTCCTCACCAAGCGCCCGGAACTCGACGCCTGGCTCACCGTGGTCTTCTACGAACTCCCCGACGGCACGCGGTACATCCACCACGGCGCCCGGGCCACCCCGAAGGTGGGGTGAGCGCGGTGCTCGCAGCAGACCGGTCGCAGAGCTTGTGGAAGAAGGATGAGTGAGCGCGAGTACTGAGAGTTCCGCGAACGCGGCGAGCGGCGGCGCCGTCGCCGCGCCGCCCCGGCCCGGTCCGGTGCCGGGCGCGGCCGAGCCGGGGCTGCGGGCGCGGGCCGAGGCCGTCGCCGCGGCGGCGGCGCGCGCGGCCGGTGTCACGTTCGCCGAACTGCACACGATGTCCGAGATGACCCAGGCCGCCTCGCTCATGGATCGCGTGTGGCGTCCGGACAACGGTGCGACCATGCTTCCGCCGTCCTTCCTCAAGGTCCTTTCGCGGTCCGGCGGTTACGTCGTCGGAGGGTTCCGCGGCGGCCGGATGGTCGGATTCTGTGTCGGGCTGCTTTCCGAGCTCGGGCTGCACTCGCACATCGCCGCCGTCGAGGACCCGCTGCGCGGAGCGGGTCTGGGCCGGGCGATCAAGCTGGACCAGCGGGCCTGGGCGCTGCGCCGGGGCATCGGCACCGTCACCTGGACCTATGACCCGCTGATCAGCCGCAATGCCTACTTCAACATCGCCAAGCTCGGTGCGGTGGCGGCCGAGTACCTCACCGACTACTACGGCGCCATGACCGACGGGGTCAACGCCGGAAGCCCGAGTGACCGCATTCTCGTGCGGTGGGACCTGGCAAGCACCCACGTCGGCCGCACCCTGGAAGGCGGCACGGCCGTCCCGGCGGTCGACGGCGCCGTCGTCGCGCTCGGCGCGGGCCCCGACGGCCGCCCAGCCCTGGGCCCCCAAGGCGCGCGGCGGTTGCTGATCGGGATCCCTCAGGACGCCGAGGCGCTGCGCATCGCCGACCCCGGCCTGGCCGCCGCGTGGCGAACGGCGTTGCGCGACGTCCTGAGCCCCCTGATGGCGCACGGCGGCCGCGTCACCGGCTTCACCCGCGAGGGCCGATACGTCCTCGAGCCCGCCGGGCCGCGGCCCGGGACCGACTCAGCACCCGAACCAAAGGACCACGTATGAAGCTGACCGGAATCGAACTGCGGCGGGTCGCGATCCCGCTGGTCTCACCGTTCCGGACCTCGTTCGGGACCCAGCACACCCGCGAACTCGGCCTGCTCCGCGTCCGCACCGAGCAGACCGACGGCTACGGCGAACTCGTCACCATGGCCGCCCCGGTGTACTCGGCCGAGTACACCGACGGCGCCCTGGCGGTCCTGCGCGACCATCTCATCCCCATGCTCGCGCAGGCCGCCGCGAAGACCGGGCTCGACCCGTGGGCCGTGGCACCGGCTCTCGCGCCGATCAAGGGCCACCGCATGGCCAAGGCCGCGCTGGAGACGGCGGTCCTGGACGCCTGGCTCCGCGAGCGCTCCCTGTCCATGGCCGAGTGGCTCGGCGCCACCCGGGACAAGGTCCCCGCCGGCGTCTCGGTCGGCATCATGGACTCGATCCCGGAGCTCCTGGACGCCGTCGGCGGCTATCTCGATGAGGGCTACCTGCGGATCAAGCTGAAGATCGAGCCCGGCTGGGACGTGGCGCCCGTCCGTGCCGTCCGGGAGCGCTTCGGCGACGGCGTCCTCCTGCAAGTCGATGCCAACACCGCCTACACCCTGGCCGACGCGCCCCTGCTCGCCCGCCTTGATCCCTTCGACCTGCTGCTGATCGAACAGCCGCTGGAGGAGGAGGACATCCGGGGCCATGCCGAGCTGGCCAAGCGCATCAAGACCCCGGTCTGTCTGGACGAGTCGATCGTCTCGGCCCGGTCCGCCGCCGACGCCATCGCCCTGGGCGCGTGCGCGGTGGTGAACATCAAGCCCGGCCGGGTCGGCGGCTACCTGGAATCCCGGCGCATCCACGACGTCTGCGTCGCCAACGGCGTGCCGGTCTGGTGTGGCGGAATGCTGGAGACGGGCCTGGGCCGGGCCGCCAATGTGGCACTGGCCGCGCTGCCGGGGTTCACCCTGCCCGGCGACACCTCTGCCTCGGACCGCTACTACCGCACCGACATCACCGAGCCGTTCGTGCTGAAGGACGGACATCTGGAGGTGCCGCGCGAACCGGGGCTGGGGCGCACGCCCATCCCGGAGCTGCTGGACGCCGTGACCGGGACTAAGGAATGGATCGCGCTGTGACCGACGTCGAACACGAGCTGTCCGCGATGTTCGCCGAGGCCGGCGTCCGCGGATTCCTGTACGCGCGGGACATCGACGGCCCCGCGGCCGTCGGCGTGTCCCCGGACGACCCGGTCTGCCTGGCCTCGGTCTTCAAGATCGCGGTGTGCCTGGGCTACGCGGTCGAGGCGCAGGCCGGCACGCTCTCCCGGACCGAGCGGCTGGAGGTGGAGCAGCGGTTTCGTGACGGCGGCATCGGGACCTCCGGATTCGCCGATCCGGTGGAGCTGAGCCTGCGCGACCTGGCGCTGATGATGATGTCGATGAGCGACAACGCCGCCACCGACGTGGTGCTGGCCCGGGTCGGGCTGGACCGGGTCAACGGGCTGCTGGCCGAGCTGGGGCGGACCCGGACGCACCTGATCGGCGGCTGCCTGGAGTTGCTCGGTTCGATGCGCCGGCAGCTCGTCGGTGCCGACACCAGCACCGACGAGGATCTGGAAGCGGCGCTGGCGGCGCGCGTAGCCGCCGGGACGCTGATGGAGCTGGACATCTGCACGCCGCTGCGCACCACCCGCAGCACGGCCCGGGACACCGCCGAGCTGCTGGCCCAGATCTGGCGGGACGAGGCCGGCCCGGCCGAGGCCTGCCAGGAGGTCCGCACGATCATGGGCCGCCAGATCTGGCCGCACCGGCTCAGCTCGGGCTTCGACGACAGCTGGCGGGTCGGTGCGAAGACCGGCACGCTGCCTGGCTGGCGGAACGAGGCCGGCGTGGTCGAGCACGCGGACGGGGGCCGCTACGCGGTGGCGGTGTTCACCCGCTGCGAGCGCCCGGACTTCCGGAACCCTTCGGCGGACCGGGTGATCGGGCAGGCCGCGGCCCTTGCGGTGGAGTCTTTGCGGTCGCTCAGTGTGAGGTCGTGACAGTCGGGTGACGCGAAAAGGGGCCGAGTCATCGACTCGGCCCCTTTTCGCGGTTTCGTTTTGTGTTACCGAGCCCTGCTATGCGGGTTGTCGTGGTAGGCGGACTGCCACGAGATCTCCGGCTCCGGCTCGGGCTCCCAACCTGTCGGCTCGACCGGCGGTTCGGATTCCGGCGCACCCTCCACGGACAACCGGGGGAGCAGCCGGTCCAGGATCCGCGGCAGCCACCAGTTCCCGCGGCCGAAGCCGTGCATCAGCGCCGGGACCAGGATCATCCGCAGCAACAGGACGTCGAGCAGGATCGACACCGCCAGCGCCACGCCGAACTCGGCGATCATCCGCTGCCCGCCGACGATGAAGGACCCGAAGACGCACGCCATGATCACCGCGGCGGCGCAGATCACCTGCCCGGTCTCGCCGTGGCCGACCCGTACGGCGCGGTGGTTGTCGCCGGTCTTCGTCCACTCCTCGTGCATGCGGCTGATCAGGAACACCTGGTAGTCCATCGACAGCCCGAACAGGATGCCGATGACCATCACCGGCACGAAGGAGTCCACCGGCCCGGCCCCGCCGACGCCCAGCGCCTCCGAGCCCCAGCCCCACTGGAACACCGCGACCAGCGCCCCGAAGGCGGCGCCCATGGTGAGCAGGTTCATCCCCACGCCGATCAGGGGCACCAGCAGACTGCGGAAGGCGAGCATCATCAGCAGGCAGCCCAGTCCGACGATGATCCCGACGAACGCCGGCAGCTTGTGGTTCAGCGCGGAGTCGAAGTCGTCGGACATCGCGGTCTGGCCGCCGACCAGCACGTGCAGCGTCGTGCCCCGCTCGGCTGCCGGGACCACGTCGGTCCGCAGCCGGTGGATCAGATCGGACGTGCCCTTGTCCTGCGGCGCCGTGGTGGGCACCACCTGGACCACCGCCACCTTCTGCCCCGGCGGCAGCGGCGCGGCTTCCGCGGCGGCCACACCCGGAGTGGTACGCAGCTGCTGCACCAGCCGGTCCAGCGCCGGTCCGTCCGCGGCGGCCGGGACCTCGGCGACGAGCAGAAGCGGTCCGTTGAACCCGGGCCCGAAGCCCTTGGCCAGCAGGTCGTAGGCCTGCCGCGTGGTGGACGCCTTCGGGTCGTTCCCGGCGTCCGAGGAACCCATCCGCAGCGACAGCACCGGCAGGGCGATCACCGCCATAACGGCGAGCGCCAGCACCGCCTTGCCGAACGGCCGTCGCTCAACGCGCCCGGCCCACCGGGTGAACACGTTCTGCGCCTGGGCCGGCCCCGACCGCCGCGGCACCCGCACCGAGATCCGGTCGGTGCCGGAGGCCCGCCAGGCCTTCAGCGCCTTGCGCTGTCGGCGGCTCAGAACCATGGTCTTCATCAGGCCGAGCAGCGCGGGCAGCAGCGTGACCGCGGCGAGCACGGTCATCGCGACGGTCAGCGCGGCACCGAGAGCCATCCCGTTCAGGAAGTCCAAGCCGAGGGCGAACATCCCGAGCAGTGCGATGACCACGGACCCGCCGGCGAACAGCACCGCACGGCCGGAGGTGTCCAGCGCCTTGGCCATCGCCTCCTCCACCGAGAGCCCGGCCATCAGACCCTTGCGATGCCGGTTGACGATGAACAGCGCGTAGTCGATGCCGACGCCCAGGCCGACCAGCGTCGCCAGGATGGGCGTGGACGACGGCAGCGCCATGCTGTGGGACAGCAGACCGACGACCAGCACCCCGGTGGACACCCCGGCGACACCGGTGAGGATCGGCAGTACGGCCGCACCGACCGAACGGAACACCAGGCCCAGGACCACCAGCGCGGCGAGGATGCCGACCAGTTCCTGCGAACCGCCGCCGTTGTCGGTGGCTATGGAGACCGCGGCTCCGCCGAGCTCGACCTGCAGCCCGTCGGTCCGGGCCCCCTCAGCCAGCGCCACGACGGCCTTCGCTTGGTCGACGGGGATCTTGCCCGCCTCCTGGGTGAACGTCAGCGTCGCATAGGCGGTCGTACCGTCCGGGCTGATCTGCGATTTCCCCTGCGGGCCGTAGGGACCGGCGACGGACGCGATCCCCGGCGCCTTCGCGATCCGGTCCAACGCCTGCGTCATCCGCTCCTGCACCGCGGCATCGGTGACCCGGCCCCGCACCGTGTGCCAGACCACGCTGTCGCTGTCCCCGTCAGCGGCGGGCTGTACCGTCTTCAGCAGGTCCACGGCACGGCTCGACTCCGAGGCCGGGATCGACAGCTTGTTGTCATACTGCGGCTTCGCCGCTCCGGACAGCACTCCGAGGCCGACGATGAGCGCGAGCCAGGCGAACAAGGTCAGCAGCCGGTGCCGGTGGCACCAGCGGGCGAGGGCGGTCATCAAAACTCTCCGATATCGGTTCGGGCACCGGTTCGAGGCATGCCTCATGACGCCGCGAAGGCGCTGTGAACGGTGCTTGGTGGATGCAGGGTTTTATACGCGGTGGAATGCGCCGGCCAGGATCGCCGCGTCGCTGTCGATCGTGGTTCGGGTGTCGTTGTTCACGTCGTAGACGCTAGTTTTCGATCTCCACCGCGAACACGGGGCGCGGTCCCGTCTTCGGGGTGTAGCGCGCTACACCCCATGGGTGGGGCAGGCCGGGTGGTCCCGCGGCGTCAGGCGCCCGGCGATCGACCGTCATGCGGCCCACAGCTCACCGCGAGGGTTGCAGCAGCCTCGTCAGGGTGCTGAGCATCAGCTCGCGTGCCCGGTCGGGAGATACCGCCGGGTCTCCGATCGCGGTGGGCAGCCCGATCCCGTCCAGCAGCGACAGGATCACGATCGCGTCCGGTTCCGGATCGCCGGCCGCGAACGCGCCGGTGTCCAGTCCGGTGCGGATCGCGTCGGCGATGAGGGTGCGCCAGGCCTCGTAGTCGCGGAGCACGTCTTGGCGCATCTCCTCGTCGCGCATGCCGTAGCGCCAGGATTCGATCCACACCCGGCCGCTTTCCGGTGCCTCCGGACGCACGCCTTGCAGCACCGTGTCGATGATCCGGACCAGGCGGTTCCAGGGGTCCGGGACGTCGGTGAGTTCTTCGTGCAGGAGCGCGGTCTCGGTCTCGGAGGCGTGCCTGAATGCCGCGACCAGCAGGTCTTCGCGGGAGCCGAAGTAGTACTGAAGCGTGCTGACCGGCACTCCGCTGGCCGCCGAGACGTCCTGGAAGCGGGTGCCCTCGGCGCCTCGCTCGGCCAGGACCTGTACCGCGGCTCGCAGGACCTCGGTCTTGCGGCGGCCGGCCCGGCGGCCTGCGCGGGGGGTCGGCGGCGTGGTCATGCCAGGAGTCTATAGATCTCGGGTGAGGCCGCTCGGGAGTCCGGGACCGCCGGCGGCCTCTCGCGTGTCATCCCTGCTCGGTGGCCGCGGGACGGCTCCGGCGGAAGTATCCGGGGTAGCGCAGCCGCGCGGTGAGCATCAGCAGCAGGCCGAGGACCAGCGCTCCGGCGCCGATCAGGAAGATCCCGCCGATCCCGGCGAAGTGCGTCGCGCTGCTGGAGGCGGGCAGGTAAGACTTGATCGACAGAGCGAACGCCCCGAACAGGGCCAGGCCGCCGAGCAGCGGCAGCACGCCCTTGGCCAGCAGATCGCGCGGGCCGCGCCGTAGGTCCTTGCGGAAGACCCAGACACAGGCCAGGCCGGTCAGGCCGTAGTAGAACGCGATCAGCAGTCCGGTCGCGGACGCCGAATCGGCCAGGATGTTGCTGGAGGCCATGGCCAGCAGCACGTAGAACACGGCGGAGACCACGCCCATCGTGATGGTCGCCACGCTGGGTGTGAGGTATCGCGGATGGACGCGGCCCAGGCGCGTGGGCAGGGCGCCGTGCGCGGCCATCGACAGGACGGCCCGGGCGGTCGGCATGATCGTGGTCTGCGTGGAGGCGGCGGTGGAGGACAGCACGCACAGGATCATGATCTTGCCCAAGGTGCTGCCGAACACCGAGTCGGCCATGGCGCCCAGGACGTCGCCGCTGTTCGCGGTCAGGAAGGCCGGGCCGGCGTAAGCGAGGGTCGCGACCGCCACCACGAAGAAGATCCCGACCAGCATGAGCGTCGAGGTGACGGCCGAGCGGCCCGGGATGCGCTCGGCGTCCTCGGTCTCCTCGTTGACGCTCACCGCGGCGTCCCAGCCCCAGTAGACGAACACGGCCAGCAGGAACGCGTTCGAGACGTCGGTGAAGGAGCCGGTGAAGGGGTTCAGCCAGGACGCGGACAGGTGCCCGTGGCCGGCCATCGCGTGCCCGGTGCCGACCTTGACGAAGGCGACCACGCACAGCGCGGCCAGACCTGCGATCTCGATGCCGAGCAGCACCAGTTGGAGCCGGGCCGAGATCTCGATGCCCCGGTGGCAGACGTAGGTCAGCGCCGCGATGAAGACGACGCCCACGACGACCACCGGCGCGGTCTGGGTGGCCAGGCCGTCCGCGCCGACCAGCAGCAGCGCGTAGCGTCCGACGACCTGGGCCAGGCTGGCCATCACGATGATGTCCGCGGCGATGATGCCCCAGCCGCCCATCCAGCCGGCGCCGGGCCCGAAGGCACGGCGGACCCAGACGAAGGTGGTGCCGCAGTCCGGGTCGATCCTGTTCAGCTCGCGGAAGGCGACGGCGATGAACAGCATCGGGATGAAGGCGACGATGAACATCCCGGGCGTGTGGGTGCCGCTGATCGCCACGATCAGGCCCAGGATGGCGGCGATGCTGTAGGCCGGGGCGGTGGAGGACACCGCGATGACGATGCTCGACAGCAGGCCCAGGGCGCCGGCGCGCAGGCCCTTGTCCAGGGTGGTGGACGCGGGCCGATCCGGTGCGGGGTGAGCCGCCGGACCGGCGGCGGCGTGTCCCGGCGCGGGCGGGTCGGCGGGCTCGGCGTGGGGCGCTGTGGTCATCTGCTGGTCTCCTGCATCTGCTGGGCTCCTGGACGACTCGGCGGCGTACTCGGTGACGTACTCGACGACGACCCGACCGCGACTCGACGGCGTGACGCCCGGCACATCCGGGCTGGTGCCCGGAACTGTAACCACATACCGTATGGCTGTACAGGTTTCCGATACAGGAAATGTCCCTGCGGCTAGGAGCACCATGGCCAGATACGGCGCGATGTTCGGACCGGACATCACCTTCCTCGGCGTCGACCGCTGCGACCTGGGGGAACCGGGGTCGATGGCGGGCGCGGACGTCGTCATCGTCGGCGCCCCCTTCGACGGCGGCACCACCCACCGGCCCGGCACCCGCTTCGGCCCGCAGGCCATCCGCCAGGCCTGCTACCTGCCCCACGACGGCTCGCGGCCCAGCCTCGCGCTGCGCGTGGACGGCCTGCGCGACCTGCGCGTCGTGGACGCCGGCGACGTCGAGATGTACGCCGGCGACATCGAGGCCTCGATCTCGGCGATCGAGGCCGCGGTCCACACCATCGCCGCGTCCGGGGCGATCCCGGTGGTGCTCGGCGGGGACCACACCGTCGCGCTGCCGAACGCCACCGGCGTGGCCCGGCACCACGGCTTCGGCCGGGTCTCGATGATCCACTTCGACGCCCACGCGGACACCGGCGACATCGAGTTCGGCCACCTGCACGGCCACGGGCAGCCGATGCGCCGGCTCATCGAGTCCGGGGCGATCCGCGGCGACCGGTTCCTCCAAGTGGGGCTGCGCGGCTACTGGCCTGAGCCGGAGACGCTGTCGTGGATGGCGGAGCAGCGGATGCGGTCGTACGAGATGACGGAGATCGTCACGCGCGGCCTGCCGGAGTGCCTGACCGAGGCGTTCGCCATCGCGACCGACGACTGCGACGGTGTCTACCTCTCGGTCGACATCGACGTCGCAGACCCCGGACACGCGCCCGGCACCGGCACCCCGGAGCCGGGCGGGCTGTCCGGCCGAGACCTGCTCGACGCGGTGCGGCGGATCTGTTACGAGCTGCCGGTGCTGGGCCTGGAGATCGTGGAGGTGTCGCCGCCGTACGACCACGCCGACATCACCGCGGCCCTGGGCAACCGGGTGGTGCTGGAGGCGCTGTCGGCGATCGCCCGCCGCCGCGCCGACGCGGCCGGCGGCCCGAAGTGGGATCCCGCGCAGCCGCTCCTCGACGGACGATGAGACGAGGTCCCCGCTCGGACGCGGAATCGCGGTGAAGCTCGCGAGGCCGCGTCCGAGCGGGACCGGCCGACACCGGTCACCGTGATCGGTCGAAGGCCGGACAGCCTCGGCAGGGGCGTCCTCCCCGGCGTACCGGATGTGCTTGCCGCGCGGAAGATCCGGGCCCGTCAGACGGACGCCGTCCCGGACCGCCGACTCCGCGGGCAGCACCGCCCACACCCCAGCCGGAACAACCGACCCGGTGGAGATCTCCACTGCACAGCCGGCCTCCACCCGATCGCCGGACCACGGCCGGCCCGGGCGAGCCGCCCCGACCACCGACCACGGCCCGGATCCGGACACGGCATACCCGTCCATCGCCGCCATGTCGAACCCGGGTATCGATGCAATTGACAGCATGCTGTCAATTGCGCCACACTCGCCGAGTGGACGATCGGGACGGGCCGGAGGACGCGTGGAGCGGGTTCGCCATGGCCGTATTTCACATCAACGGGTTGATAAATCGGGCCGGCGAGAGCATCGCGGAACCCTTGGGCCAGAGCGCCGCGCGCTGGCACGTGCTCGGGCGTGCCTTCCAGCCGCAGACGGTGGCTCAGATGGCGACCGAGATGGGCCACGCGCGGCAGAGCGTCCAGCGGGTGGCCGACGTCCTCGAGCGCGAAGGGCTTGTCGCCTACCGGCCGCACCCCACCGACCGCCGCACCAAACTCGTCGAGCTCACACCCCGCGGCCTGGAGGTGCTCGGCCAGATCTATGAGCGGCAGCAGGCCTGGTTCGGCGATATCGCGCCGCGCCTGAGCGAAGCCGGGCTGCGTGAGCTGACGGCCTCGCTCACCGAGGTCTCACGAGTCATCGCATCGAGCTTGAGCAACGAAGACCAGGAACCGTAACCGATAGGGGCAATCGCATGGCACGCTTCATCGTTTTGTACCGGGCTCCGCAAGAAGTCGCCGAACGGTTCGCAACCGCCACACCCGAGGAGGCCCAGGCCGGCATGCTCCTGTGGGGGGAATGGTTCGGAAAGCTCGGTCCGGCAGTGGTCGACCCGGGCCGACCGCTCGGCAACGCCAGGACCGTCACCGGCTCCGGCATCACCGCGGCGCCGACGGACATCATCGGAATGACGATCCTGCAGGCCGACACCATGGACGACGCGCTCGCGATGGTCCGCGATCACCATCACCTGCAGTGGGCCGATTCCTGCACCATCACAGTGCTCGAAGAGATGCCGATTCCGGAGATCGAGGCCGGGATCGTCGCATGACGGCGTGCCGTCCGGGGACGGCTGTCGCAGATCCGCGGTTTTGCCCACCCGATGCAACCTGGAACCCGTCGGCTCAGTCACATTCTCAGGCAGGGGCGCGATCGGGTGCGCCGGGTCGGGCCGACTGAGCGGGAGTTGCGGGACGCGGATGGATGGAATGGATGAGTTCACAGCCTTTGCGCAGGCACAGCAGGGCCGTCTACGGCGTCTGGCCTTCCTGCTGTGTGGGGACTGGAACGACGCACAGGACCTCGCGCAGACCGCGCTGCTCAACCTGTGCCTGCACTGGAAGCGCGTACGCCGTGCTGACGAGATAGATGCGTACGCCCACAAAGTGCTGATCCATGCCTACCTCAGCGATCGCAAGAAGTACGAGCGGGATAGGGCGCGGGCCAGAGACTTCACCGTGAACGCCGAGCGCGATGCGTCCTCACGGCCGCCGGAGCAACCGGACCTGCGGATGACGTTGTTGTCCGCCCTGGACCAGCTTGCTCCGGGCGGCCGTGCCGTGCTGGTGCTGCGGTTCTGGGAGGACCTGAGTGTGGAGGCGACGGCCCGCGCGCTCGGATGCTCGACCGGCAACGTCAAGAGCCAGACGTCGCGGGCCTTGGCCCGGCTACGGGAAATCCTTGGCCCTTCTCTGATGGAGGCCGACCTGAAAGCTGTCGCGTCGGTTCGGCCGGCTGCCGAGAAGGGATGACGAGAGATGACCGAGCCCATTCGCGCGATCTTCGAAACCACCCTGCGTGACGAACCACCGTTGGTCGACATCGTGACCGGCGCGGTCGAGGGCGCGCGGCTCAAGCGCCGTAAGCGGCGCCGCGACCGGATCGCCGTGGCGGTCTCGCCGCTGGCCCTGGTCGTCGTCGGCGTCGGGGCGTACGCCATCCTGCCCGGCTTCGGCTCCTCGGCCGGCCGCGAGAACGTTCCGGCTTCGACGCAGCCCACGTCCACGTACACGCATCCTCCATTCCCCAGGGTGGCCGAGGACAAGCCGCTGAACGCGACCCCGGCGGCTCACCAGGAGGCCGTCCGCCAGTGCGACAAGGACTGGTCCAAGTCCCTCGCACCGCTGAGTACGAACATGATGCCCACCACCCAGCAGCAGGCCGTCGACATGTGCGTCATGACCGGCGAGACGCTCATGACGCTGATGCCGACGGCGACAGTGACGCTGGCGGACGCGCCGAACGTCTCCATGGCGGACGGCCCCGGAGAGCAGTGGGTCGTGGCGACGTCCGCCGGAAAGACGCAGCTCGGCATCAGATACCTGTGGCCCGACAGCGCGTACGAGAAGAAGCACTACGGCCCCTTCGACCAGTGCCAGCCGAACCCCCTGCACAACCCGACGCAGACCCTCGCGCCCGGACCCGACAACACCCCGGTCCCGATGCGCGACCAGAACGCGGGACACGACCAGTACTGCGTCCAGACCCGACCGGCTCAGCAGTTCTATGGCGCGCTCACGCTGGACGACACTGACAGCACGCTGTCCTACAGCGTCGTGAACCACGACTACGGCCGCTACCTGATCAGCACCTCACCGATCCCCATCCCGCTGTCCACCAAGCCGACCAGCGGCTCCTACTCGGAGGAGGACGGGAAGTACATCGTGGACGGATACAACGTCCCGGCGGCGATGGGACTGGGCCAGCTGGGAGACGTGTTCCTGGACCCCCGCTTCAACGACTTCCTCATCCGCTACGAGAAGTACGTCCTCACCCACGCGACCGCCGACTCCTTCGTCGTGTCGGGATCCAAGCCGCTGAGCTGAGGGGGCAGGTTGATGACCGACGTCGAGGCCGCCGGCGGGAGCCGGGGCAAGGCGGTGGTGCGGGTCGGATGCCCCTCGGGCGGACGCGGCGGTGGAGCGGTGGCGGTGCGGCGGTGGTGCGGTGCCGGCCGGTCCGGCGGCGGCATGTCCGGCCCGGACCGGCCGCTGATCCGTCCCGGCCAAGGTCGGGGGCGACTCCCCGCTCAGAGTTCCGACATACATTGTTGTCGGGCCATGACGAGTGCCTGCTCCGGGTTGCCGTGCAGAGACCACGGCGTGGTCAGCGCGTAGGGGCCGATGGCGTCGAAGACGTGGGTGGCCGGCTGCCACTGCAATCCGGCCCACAACGCGTGCGCCAGGTAGTGCAGGTCGGGCAGCAGCGCCCCGTTCCCACCGGTCGGGGCGAACCACTGCGTGTAGCAGCGTTCTATCTCCTGTTCCGCGTACGCGGTCGACCAGTTCCGGTACTTCAGCAGGATCTTGTTGAGGCTGTCGCGCTCCAGTTGCTGGCGGAACGCCTCGATGAAGGCCACCAGCCGCAGGACCAGCAGTGCCGACCCGGCCGGTGCCTGGCTGGCGATCCAGTGTGCGACCGCGGACACCGAGGCCACCGAGCCGCCGCCCTTGGGTCCGACCGCGGCCAGCAGGCGGTGGTGGGCCTCGCGGTTCCACGGATCACGCCGCCACAGCTGGTTCATCGTCCGCCACGGGCCGTCGATCGGCAGCCCTGGCGAGCCTGGGACGTTGTCCGGTGCGGCCGGGGCCAGGTGGAGCAGGGCGATCCACGGCAGCGGGTCCTGCGGGAAGCGCTCGGCGGTCTGGACGCACAGCGTCTTGGCCAGTCCGATCAGCTCGTCGGTGCGGGGATGGTTCGCGCGGTGCGCTTTCAGGGCCCTGATGACGTTGGCGCGCAGCCGCAGCAGCGCCCCCTCGGGGCTGTCGGGCTGCTCGGCCAGCCAGGCGGTGTCCACGCCGTTGGAGGCGGCGATCTGGGCCAGGACCAGGTAGCGGTAGTCGCGCACGTCCTCGGGGACCTGCCGGTCGGCCAGCAGCTCGCCGGCCAGCGTGTAGCGGCCGACGCGCAGCTCCTGGGTGGTGCTGGCGAGCTTGCGGTCCTGCCCGGCCGGGTCCCACACCAGTCTCGAATGGACTCCGGCCCGCCCTTTGCGCTTCACCACGGCTGGACCCGTACGTGCTGCCGCCACCGCGGCGGCGGGGGCGCGCCACGTCCTGGTGGGTCGTGACCGGTGTGCACCGGTGGAAGGAGGGTGGCCGGGTGTCGGCTCGGCGGGCTGTGGGTCGGTGCTGCGGGGCGGGTGAACAGGGGCCGCCACTCCCGCCGGACCGGAGGCCGGTGGTACGCCTTCGTCGAAGGGGATCGCCCCGTTGTAGGCGATGATGCGCATCAACTGGTCATAGGCATCCGCGGTCTGTGTCCTGTCGGCCGGGTCTTTCTCCAGCAGGCCGGACAGCAGCTGTTCGAATGCGCGGCCGCGCTGGAGTTCACCGGCGGGGGCGAACAGCACTGCCGCTGAACTCGCCGCGAAGCTGTCACGTCGGAACGGCGAGCGGCCCTCGACCGCGAAGTACAAGGTCGCTCCGAGGGAGAACAGGTCGGAGGCCGCGGTCGCCGGACGCCCCTTCAACCGCTCGGGTGCCATGAATTCCGGAGTGCCGAGTGCGATCCCGCTCGGTGTCAGGGTTCCCATCATGACGTCGTGGGCCCCGCCGGCAGCGATGCCGAAGTCGGTGAGCAACACCCGGCCGTCGTCGGCGAGCAGGATGTTGGAGGGTTTGACGTCCCGGTGGACGATCTCCTTCACGTGGCAGGCGGTCAATGCCAGGAGAACCTTCTCGCCGATGTGCGCGACCTGGACCGGTGGAAGCGGTCCGTACTGGGCCACCCCCTGCGCCAGCGTCTTCCCGATGACGAGTTCCATGACGATCCACGGGCGGCCGTCCTCCTCGAAGACGTCCAGGATCTTGACGATGTTCGAGCTCTTGGCCACCGACAGTCCGTGCAGCGCCTCCAGCCACGCCCTGCTCAAATGCGATCTTCTGTCGGCCTCGCATCTCACCGTGTCCAGGCGCATCTCCTTGAGGGCGACGTCGGTGCCCGATGCCTCGTCGTGGGCGAGCCAGACTTGTCCCATGCCGCCGGTGCCGAGAAGCCGGCGCAGAAGAAACCGACCGCCGACCACACGGCGGCTTCTATGAGGTTGGTTCGATTCAGTCATGTTTTCCCCCTACGACGACAGCGTGAGCCAGGGGCACGGTGACGTGCCGCATCCGGATCACGGGCGCAGCGAGCATCCGCTCGAAAGGCACTGATCAGTAGGCAAGCATTTACGCGGCGGGTAATCAGGCCCGAGAGCTGCTCAACCGGGATAAGCCTTGAACAAGACTTTGAGATGGATCGCATGCCCTCACGGCTTGCGGACGATTGTTCACAGCCGTTCCGTCGGGCGTGCGTTGCTGCCAATGAATATGAACGTCGGCGCGCATTCCTGGTTCACCTCGTAGAGCCGGAAAGCGGACGCAGTAAGGGTGGCAGGCTGTCGTACTGCGGAGTCGGGGTACATCTTCGCTAGAGGGGCGGTGCTAGAGGCTGAATCATAACCCTGATCCACCCTGCCTTGCAGGCGAACCATTGCCCTGCAGGATCTCCCCGCCAATCGTGGAAAAATCTTCATCTTGACGCGGGAAGAAGTGCCGGATCAGTTATCCTGGGCGGTCTTCAGCAGGATGGTACGCATCGAACCCATGCCGTACTTGTCGATGTCGCTGGACATCGCCGCGACCTCGCGGAGGGCCTGCCCGACATCGATGCCGGCCTCGCGGGCGATCCGGCACTCCTCCCACAGGGCAAGAAGCTCATCACGGGTGTCGCTGCCCTGATCCCGCAACGACAGCTGCACCAGGGCCGTGCGAAAGCCCTGTTCTGTGGCGTCGGTTGGCACGAACGCCGCCCAGCGGAAAGACTGGTACCGCTCATACAGCGCCCGTAGTGCGACGCGGAGCTGGTCGTCGGCTCGCGCATACTCTCGCAGCGCGGCCCGTGCCGTCGCCAGTGCTTCGTCCCGGATTCCCGCTTCCTCCAGCGGAGGCGGTGCCGACTGAAGCTTTGTCGACCAGTCCGGATCTGTCATATCGATCGGGCGCTGGGCGATCGGCCGCAGCAGGGCGTCGAACCGGGCGATCTGTTCCTCAAGCTCCTCGAGAGTCACAGTCTCGAGAGTAGCCACCTCTCGGTGCGTTCACATGCTCGTGGGGAGCTGGCGGAAGTGTTCGAACAGCCGACGTGACTCCTTACAGCTCAGGCAGGTCGCCAGGTCGCCAGGTCGGTGTAGGCGGCGGACCGCTGCGGCTGCTCGGACAGCCAGTGCAGGCTGGTCACGGCCAGGAATCCGTGCGGGTCGGCCAGTCGGGTCTGGTGGCCGCTGTGCCATTTTGCGGGCCCTCTCGTCATGCGGCGACGGAGGCGGCCTGTCAGGTCCGCGTCCCAGATCTGCCCGACTGTGCTGTCCGAGACGTGAGACAGGGATATCGGATCAGGGGTCTTATGAGCCATGCTGAGTCCTGGGACCAAAACCCACTGTCCCCATAGGGATAGTGTCTAACTTGGAGATAGTGCCCAGATGCGAGAAGGGGAGGTGACACGATGCGGACCGGCTACTCCCAGCCGCGGATCCTGCGCCGTCACGTCGACCTGCTCCGGGTCAACAGCGCCCTGTGTCCGGCGCCCGCACCGGCCAGCTGATCAGCGAATCCGCGACGCTCCCCGACGGGCGGCGCGGATCACCGTGTGCCCGACCCGATCGAAAGCGCATCGCCATGACTGATGTCCCCGAGGTGCCGGCGCCGCTGGCGCTGCCCTCTCCCGCGCCTGCCGGCGACCACGACGCTTCCGGCGAACGTGATGCTTCCAGCGACCGCGAGGCGGCCGGGCCCGGCGGGTCCTCGCGCCGCCCCGGCCGGCGGCTCTCGGTGCGCTCAGTGCTGTCCGCGCTCGGCCGCCGACTCCGAAAGGAATCCCTGTGAGGACCATCGGGTGTTCCGCCGGTCGCGCGCCGGCGACCGGATCGCAGGCGGCGGTGTGCCGCGCTCAGCGCGGCAGCCACGCCCCGGGGGACTCGGTCATCCGCCGCACGTGGGCCGGCAGCCGGCCGGCCAGCACGTGGGCCAGGCTGGTCTCGTCGAGCACGGTGCGCAGCGCGGCGCGGGCGGCGACCCAGACCTCTGCCAGGTTCTCGGCGGCGTTGGTGTACTCGCACTCGTGCGGGCGGATGCCGCGGACCTCGGCCAGCGGGCCGTCCACGGCGCGGACGATCTCGCCGATCGAGATCGCGGCGGCGGGGCGGCCCAGGGTGTAGCCGCCCTCGGCGCCGCGGTGGCTGCGGACCAGCTCGGCGTGGCGCAGTTCGACCAGGATCGACTCGACGAACTTGCGGGGCAGGTCCTGGTGCCCGATGGCGACGGTGGACTTCACCAGGTCCGGGCCGTGCGCGGCGATTTCCAGCATGACGCGCACGGCGTAGTCCGCTTTGGCTGAGATGTGCACGCGTGGATCGTAACAGTCAAAAACTCTATGAACCCCATGGGGATTGCCGCGATTTGAGCATCGCGACCGTCCCCGCGACTTCCGCAAGGAGAGGACCGTGCCAGTGAAAATGTCCGAGAAACCGCTCCGCCCGCTCGCGCCCGCGATCGCGGCCGCCCTCGGGCTGTCGCTGTCGGCCTGCGCCAGCAGCGCCTCGAACCATCCCGCCGCCGCCCCGGCCGCCGCCGGCTCCAGTGTGGTCCCCGTCGGCTCGCTGTCCAACGGGGCCGCGACCCCGGTCGATCTGAGCGTCGTGCAGCAGGATCAGATCCGTGCTGAGCTTCCGGCGTCGATCCGGGACGGCGGCCAGTTGCGGGTGGCCATCGGCGATCTGCCCGCCGGGACGCCGCCGCTGTTCTTCGTCGGCAGCGACCAGAAGACCCTCACCGGCTCCGAGCCGGACCTGGCCCGGCTGGTCGCCGGGGTGCTCGGGCTCAAGCCCACGTTCGACAACGCCACCTGGGACAACATGTTCGTGGCCATCGACAGCGGCAAGGACGCCGTCGGGTTCGCCAACATCACCGACACCGAGAAGCGCAAAGAGAAGTACGACTTCGCCAGCTACCGCGAGGACAACCTCGGCTTCGAGGTCCTCAAGAGCAACCCCTGGTCCTTCACCGGCGACTACCACGCCCTGGCCGGCAAGACGATCGCCGTGGGTTCGGGCACCAACCAGGAGAAGATCCTGCTGGAGTGGCAGACCAAGCTGCGCGCCGAGGGCAAGGACCTGACCGTCAAGTACTACCCGGACGCCAACTCGACGCTGCTCGCGCTGACCTCCGGGAAGATAGACATCTTCCTCGGCGCCAACCCGGGCGTGGCCTACCAGGTGACCCAGACTGCGAAGTCGCCGACGCCCACGCGCATTGCCGGGGAGTATTCCGGCGCCGGCGCCTCGTTGCAGGGCCTGATCGCCGCGACCACGAAGAAGGACAGCGGCTTGGCCAAGCCGATCGCCGACGCCGTCAACTATCTGATCCAGAACGGCGACTACGCCAAGTGGCTGGCGGCCTGGAACCTCGGCAACGAGGCGGTGCAGACCTCGCAGGTGAACCCGCCCGGCCTGCCGGTGACCAACTCCTAAGGCTCCCCCGCGACAATATCTTTGAAAGGGCTTCCGTCATGCCCGTGGAATTCCTCGGGATCGCCGCGACCAGCGATTCCTCCGAGACCCGTTCGCGGTCCGGCCCGAGTTTCGACAAGGACTTCACCCTGCGGCTGGCCCGCGCCCACGAGGAGTGGGGCTGGGACCGGGTGCTGTTCGCCTACCATTCCGGCAGTCCCGACCCGGCCGCCGGCGCCGCCTACATCGCCGCCCGCACGGACACCCTGCAGCTGCTGCTGGCACACCGTCCGAACTTGTCGTACCCGACGTACGCGGCCAAGGTCTTCGCGACCATCGACCAGATCAGCGGCGGCCGCGTCGCCGTGCACTTCATCACCGGGGGCAACGACGCCGAGCAGGGCCGGGAGGGCGACTTCCTGACCAAGGACGAGCGCTACGCCCGCACCCGGGAGTACATCGGCATCGTGAAGCAGGCCTGGACCTCGCACGAGCCGTTCAGCCACCAGGGCGCGCACTACGACTTCGCCGACTTCGTCAGCGACGTGTTCCCGGTCCAGCAACCGCGTCCGGCCGTGTCCTTCGGCGGCTCGTCGCCGGCCGCCTACCAGGCCGGCGGGGCCGAGGCCGACATCTACTGCCTGTGGGGCGAGCCGCTGGAGCAGACCGCCGAGCAGATCGCGGCGGTGAAGGCCGCGGCGGCCGCGGCCGGGCGGACCGACGTGCCCCGGATCCAGGCCGCCTTCCGGCCGATCATCGCGCCGACCGAGGAACTGGCCTGGGAGAAGGCGCACCGTGTGGTCGAGCGCATCGAGCAGCGCAAGGCCGCCGGCGGGCCGGACCAGCTGAAGCGCCGGCGGCTGCGCGGCCAGGCGCCGCAGAACACCGGGTCGCAGCGGCTGATCGAGATCGCCGGGCGCGGCGAGCGCTTCGACCGCGCGCTGTGGACCCGCACCGCCGCCGTCACCGGGGGAGCGGGCAACTCCAACGCGCTGGTCGGCACCCCCGAGACGGTCGCCCAGGCGCTGCTGGACTACTACGACCTCGGCGTGGAGATCCTCTCGGCCCGCGGCTACGACCTGCTCGGCGACGCGATCGACTTCGGGCGGTACGTCATCCCGATCGTGCGCGAGGAGGTCGCCAAGCGCGACGCCGCTCGTGCGGCCGAGCAAGAGGCCGAGCAAGAGGCCAAACGGGAAACCGAGCGGCGGGCCGAACACGCGGCCGCGAGCGCGAGCCAGGATCAGGACACGTCGGAGCGGCAGCTCGAGGTGACCCGGTGAGCGCGGGGATATTCCAGGTCGGTGTCGTCGGCTCCGGCACCATGGGCGCCGGCATCGCCGAGCTGTTCGCCCTGCACGGTCTGGACGTCCGGCTGGCGGTCTCCCGGCCGTCCTCGCTGACCGCGGCGCCGGTGCGCATAGCCGCTTCCCTGGACCGCCGGGTGGCCAAGGGCAGACTCACGCCGGACGAGCGCGACGCGGCGCTGGCCGCCATCGCCGTCACCGCCGACCTCGGCGCGCTGGCCGACCGCGAGTTCGTGGTGGAGGCCGTGGCCGAGGACGAGGGCGTCAAACAGAACGTCTTCTCCACCCTGGACAAGGTGCTCGACCCCGACGCGGTCCTGGCCTCGACCACCTCGGCGTTGTCCGTCACCCGGCTGGCCGGGGTGGTGGAGCATCCCGAGCGGGTGCTGGGCGTGCACTTCTTCAACCCGGTGGCGGTGATGGAGCTGGTCGAGCTGGTCCCGACCCTGCTGACCGCCGAGGCCGTGCGCGAGCGCGTCGAGGACTTCGTCACCGGGCTGGGCAAGAAGCCGGTGACCGTCGCCGACCGCAGCGGCTTCGTCGTCAACGCCCTGCTGATCCCCTATCTGCTGGCCGCGATCCGGATGGTCGAGTCCGGGTACTCCTCGGCCGAGGCGGTCGACCAGGCCATGGTGTCGGGCTGCGCGCACCCCATGGGCCCGCTCAAGCTCGCCGACTTCATCGGCCTGGACGTGGTCGCCGCCATCGCCGAGGCCCTGCACGCCGAGTCCCGCCAGCCGCTGCACGCCCCGCCGCCGCTGCTGTCCCGGATGGTCGAGTCGGGCATCCTCGGCCGCAAATCCGGGCGCGGCTTCCACTCCTACCTCTGAGGACTGCTTCCCATGCATACGTATATGAACATCAAGAAGCTCGCGAGCATCAGCGGGGACTTCTGGGACGTCACCGACCGGGCCGGCCTGTTCGGGCTCGTCGTCGCGGGCCTGGGGGACGGCCGGCACCGCCGCGCCGACGACGGCCACGAGTTCGTGAACATGTCCTCCTACTCCTACCTCGGCCTGGACACCGATCCCCGGCTGGTCCAGGCCGCCGCCGACGCGGTGCTGTCCGAGGGATCGCTGAACACCTCCACCTCCCGGATGCGAATACGCTTCGCCGCCTTAGAGGACGCCGAACGGGCGCTGTCAGAGCACTTCGACGTGGAAGCGGTGACCACCGCCTCGTGCGCGGTCGCGGCCTGGGCCAGCCTGCCGCTGCTGGCCTCCGGCCTGTTCACCGAGGACGTCCCGCCGGTGATGGTCTTCGACAAGAACGCGCACTTCTGCCTCAACGCGCTGAAGGCCGCCGCCGCCGACGAGGCACAGATCGTCACCATCGCGCACAACGACCTGGAGGCACTGGAGCAGCTGTGCAAGGAGCACCCCAAGGTCGCCTACGTCGCCGACGGGGTCTACAGCACCGGCGGCCAGGCCCCGGTCAAGGAACTGCTGCGGCTGCAGGAGAAGTACGGCCTGTTCCTGTACTTCGACGAGGCGCACGGCATCTCCACGCTCGGACAGCAGGGCCGGGGCCTGGTCCTGGAGGAGCTCGGCGGCCGGATCACCGACCGCACCATCATCATCGCCTCGCTCAACAAGGGCTTCGGCGCCTCCGGCGGCGCGATATTCCTGGGACCGCAGGGCTCTGACGAACGCAAGAACCTGGCGCTGCGCAACGGCCCGCTGATGTGGTCCCAGCGGGTCAACACCGCCGGGCTCGGGGCGATCAAGGCCTCGGTGGCGCTGCACGCGACCGAGGAGTTCGCCGGGCTGCAAAAGCGGCTCCAGGACAACATCGACCTGTTCGACGGCCTGGTCCAGACCGGGCAGAGCCACGACGGGCTGCCGATCCGGTTCGTCGAGGTCGGCAAGGAGGACGCGACGGTCCAGCTGGCTCAGCGCCTGCTGGAGCAGGGCTTCTACGCCTCCCCGATCTTCTTCCCGATCATCGGCCGCGGCCGGGCCGGTCTGCGCCTGATGCTGCGCGCGAACATGACCCGCACCGAGATCGAGACCTTCGCCGGGCTGCTGAAGGAGCTGCGCGACGAGCTCGTCCCGGCCGGTGCCGGTGCCGGTGCTGGGGACGCGGCCGGGGACGTGGCCGGAGTCACGGCCAGAGCCGACCGCCGGTGACCACCATCCTGCGCTCCCGCCTCGACCCGCGCTCCGAAGGCTACTTGCGCAACGTCCAGGACTTCGACGCCAAGCGCCGCGTGGTGGCCGACGCCCGGGCCTCCGCGATCGCCGGCGGCGACGCCCGGTCCCGGCAGCGGCACGCCGACCGCGGCAAACTCACCGCCCGCCGGCGGGTGGCCGGCCTGCTGGACGCCGGCACGCCGTTCCAGGAGATCGGGCAACTGGCCGGACACGGCGTCTACGAGCAGCCGGTGCCCTCGGCCGCCCTGGTGGCCGGCATCGGCGTGGTCGCCGGCCGGCCGGCGATGGTCGTGGCCAACGACGCCACGGTCAAGGGCGGCACCTACTTCCCTCTCACCGTCCGCAAACACCTGCGGGCCCAGGACATCGCGCGGGAGAACGGGCTGCCCTCGATCTACCTGGTCGACTCCGGCGGGGTGTTCCTGCCGATGCAGCAGGACCTGTTCCCCGACGAGCACCACCTCGGGCGGATCTTCCGCAACATCGCCGAGATGTCGGCGCTGGGACTGCCGCAGATCGCCGCGGTGATGGGGTCCTGCACGGCCGGCGGCGCCTACATCCCGGCCATGTGCGACGAGACGGTCATCGTGCGCGGCACCGGGACCGTGTTCCTGGGCGGCCCGCAGCTGGTGCGCGCCGCCACCGGCGAGGTCGTCGACGCCGAGACCCTGGGCGGCGCGGACCTGCACAGCCGCGTCACCGGCGTGGCCGACCACATCGCCGAGAACGACGAGCACGCCCTGGCGCTCGTGCGCGACATCGCCGCCCGGACCGCCGGCGCTCCGGTGCCCGCCCCGCCGGCCGTGCCGCGTCCGCCGCTGCACGACCCGGCCGAGTTGGCCGGCGTGGTCAGCGCCGGACTGCGCGAGCACATCCCGGCCCGGGAGATCCTGGCCCGGCTGCTCGACGGCAGCGAGTTCACCGAGTACCGGTCCCGGTTCGGGCCGACGATGGTCTGCGGGACCGGCCACATCGGCGGCTACCCGGTCGGCGTCCTGATCAACGACGGGGTGCTGTTCTCCGAGAGCGCGCAGAAGGCCACCAACTTCATCGAGCTGTGCGCCCAGCGCGCCATCCCGCTGGTGTTCCTGCACAACATCAACGGCTTCATGGTCGGCGCCGAGTACGAGGCCGGCGGCATCACCAAGCACGGCGCCAAGCTGGTCAACGCCGTGTCCTGCGCCGCGGTGCCGAAGTTCAGCGTCGTGGTCGGCGGCAGCTACGGCGCCGGCAACTTCGCGATGTGCGGGCGCTCGATGGGGCCGTGGCAGATGGCCATGTGGCCGAGTGCGAAGTCCACCGTGGTCGGCGCCGAGCAGACCGCCACGGTCATGGCCCTGATCCGCTCCGACCAACTGGCCAAGGAAGGCAAGACCCTGAGCCCGGAGGAAGAGGAGGCGATCCGCAAGCCGATCATCGACGCCTACGAGGAGCAGGCGCAGCCGCTGTACTACGCGGCCCGGCTGTGGGTCGACGCCATCATCGACCCGGGCCAGACCCGGGAGTGGCTGACGCTGTGCCTGGCCACCGCCGCCGGTGCGCCGCCGCGGCAGACCAGCTTCGGCGTATTCCGGATGTGACGGGGGAGACGCGGATGTTCAAACGAGTCCTGATAGCCAACCGCGGCGAGATCGCCCGGCGGATCGCCCGGACCTGTCGCCGGCTGGGCATCGAGTACGTCGCCGTGTACTCCGAGGCGGACCGCTTCGCCGCGCACCTGGACGGCGCGGTCGAGCAGGTCGCGATCGGCGGCGCCGCCGCGGCCGACAGCTACCTGAACATCGAGGCGATCGTCGAGGCCGCGCTGCGCACCGACTGCGACGCCGTCCATCCCGGCTACGGCTTCCTGTCGGAGAACCCGCGCCTGGCGGAGGCCGTGGCCCGAGCCGGCCTGGTCTTCGTCGGCCCCGGCGCCGAGACCATCGCCGCGATGGGGGACAAGGCGCGCGCCAGGACACTGATGGCGCAGGCCGGCGTCCCGGTGCTCCCGGGATCCTCCCAGGCCACTGATTCCCTGGCCGTGCTGGCTCAGGAGGCCGAGCGCATCGGTTTCCCTGTCATCCTCAAGCCGGTCGCCGGGGGAGGAGGCAAGGGGATGGCGGTCGTCGCCGACGCCCCCGCGCTGCCCGAGGCGGTCGAGCAGGCGGTGCGGATCGGCCGCAGCGCGTTCGGCGACGGACGGCTGCTCGTCGAGCGCTATGTGGCCCGGCCGCGGCACATCGAGGTGCAGGTGTTCGGCGACAGCCACGGGAACGTCGTCCACCTGTACGAGCGCGAGTGCTCGTTGCAGCGGCGCCATCAGAAGATCGTCGAGGAGGCGCCCGCGGCCGGGCTCGCCGCCGATGTGCGCGAGGCGCTGTTGGCGGCCGCGGTCCGCGGAGCCGAGGCGATCGGCTACGTCAACGCCGGGACGTTCGAGTTCATCCTGGACGGCGAGGACTTCTTCTTCCTGGAGGTCAACACCCGCCTTCAGGTCGAGCATCCGGTGACCGAGGAGGTCACCGGCGTCGATCTGGTGGAGTGGCAGCTGCGGGTCGCCGGCGGCGAGCCGCTGCCGCTGGCCCAGCAGCAGATCGCGGTCAGCGGGCACGCCGTCGAGGCCCGCGTGTACGCCGAGGACCCCGAGGCCGGGTTCAGGCCCGCGCCGGGATCGGCCGCCGCCGTCCGGTGGCCCGGGGGAGTGCGGGTCGAAGCAGCGTTCGACGACACTCCGGAGGGCCCGCAGGCCGGGGCGCACGGGACCGCGACCGTCCCGCCGTTCTACGACCCCATGATCGCCAAGCTGGTCGCGCACGGAACGAACCGCGACGCGGCGCTGCGGCAGCTCACCGGCGCGATCGGGCAGACCACGGTGGCCGCGCTGACGACCAACCTGGGCTTCCTGGCCGGGCTGCTGGCCGAGCCCGAGGTCCTGGCCGGCCGGCTCGACACCCACCTGGTGGACGACCTCGTGGCCGGGTCCGCCCACCGGGGCTGCACCCGGCTGGCGGTGGCGTGCGCGGCCGCGATGGACGTCCCGGTGCCGGATTCGCCGTGGACCGGCTCGATCGGCGCCTTCGGCCGCGCGGATCTGGACCCGGACGCCCCGCTGGGCCGGATCGTCGTGCGCGGCGACGATCGCGAATGGCAGGGCCGGCTGGCCGGCGCGTCCGCCGACCTGGCACGGGTGACCGTGGACGGCCAGACGCTGCGGGTCCGGACCCGCGGACGCGGACACCTGTTCCACGGCACCGTGGACGACGTCCCCTGGACCGGGCTGCGCACCGCCGACGGCTACGACATCACCGTCGGCGGCTATCGCAAAGCCCTGGCCGTCCCGTCCTTCGCCGAGGACGGCGCGCGCGGCTCCGACGGCGCGGTGCGCATCGACATGCCCGGCACCGTGGTCGCCGTCCCCGGCGCGGCCGGCGATCCGGTCCAGGCCGGGGACGTCCTGGTGGTCGTGGAGTCGATGAAGTTGGAGAACCGCGTCCTGGCCCCGTTCGCCGGCGTGCCCGACATCCGGTGCGCCGTCGGCGACGTGGTGGCGGCGGGCCAAGTCCTGGCAGTCGTGAAAACCCCCACAGCGGAAGGTGCGAAGTGAAGAACCTGTTATTCGTCGGCGGTGCGCGTCCGGTGCCGATCAGCACGGTCATGGCCGAGCAGGCCCTGGCCCAGGCGCGGGCCCGGGGGATCCGCACGCACGTGGTGAACCGGCCCGACGCGCTGGCCGGCACCCCTACCGTCAGCGCGGCCGCCGACGCGGTCTCGGCGGTCGACTTCGTGCCCCCGGAGCAGACCGTGGCCTGGGCCCGGTCCCGGGCCGCCGATGGCGAACGGTTCGACGCGGTGTTCGCGCTGCAGGAGATGGCGCAGGTGGCCGTCGCCGAGGTGGCCCGGGCGCTGGGGGCGCCGGGCAACGAGCCCGAGGCCGTGCGGCGGATCCGGACCAAGGACCTGTGCCGTGCGGCGCTGGCCGAGGCCGGCTTCGCGCAGCCGGCGGTGCGGCTGTGCGCCGACGCGGGCGCGGCGGAGGAGTTCCTGGCCGGATCACCGGGGCCCTGGGTGGTCAAGCCTCGCGACGCGATGGGGAGCATCGGGGTCAGCCTGGTGCGCGCGGCCGCGGACCTGCCCGGCGCGGTCGCCGCGCTGCCGAACGACGCCCCGTTCCTGGTCGAGGAGTTCGTCGAGGGCCCCGAATTCAGCGTCGAAGGGGTCTTCCTCGGCGGCGAGCCCCGCATTCTGGCCGTCACCGCCAAGGAGAAGGCGCCGCCGCCGTTCTTCGTCGAGGTCGGGCACGTGCTGCCGGCCGAGCTCTCCGAGACCGACCACGACCGGATCCAGGACCGGGTGACCGCGGCCTTGTCCACGCTGGGCCTGCGCACCGGGGCCTTCCACGTCGAGCTGTGGCTCACCGCCGACGGGCCGGTGCTCGGCGAGGTGCACGGCCGCTTCGGCGGCGACTGGATCCACACCATGCTCCAGCACGCGATCCCGGACCTGGAGGTCTTCGGGCTCGTCTTCGAGGACATGCTGGGCCTGCCGGGCACGCACACCTCCCTGGTCCCCACGCGCGGGGCCGCCGTCCGCTACCTGGTTCCGCCGCCGGGCTGGGTGACCGCGATCGAAGGGTGGGAGGAGGTGCTGGCGCATCCCGCGGTCCTGCACGCCCAGCTGCTGGTCGCCCCGGGCGACACCATCAAGCCCCTGCGGCAGTCCTCCGACCGGGCCGGCTTCGTGGTCGTCGGCGCGGACGACCCGGCCCTGGCCCGCAAACTGGCGGCCGAACTCGTGGACTCGGTGCGCTTCGTGGTCCAGGACGCGCCGGCCGACCGGCTGCCGGGGCTGTGGTCGCTCACATGAGGCTCCCCACCCTGCCCGGAATCCCTCTGCCGGAGGCCGGGCCCCGGCGCGTGCTCGCGGTCGCGACCGCGGTGAACATGACCGGCTACGGCGTCTACCTGACCGCCAGCGTGCTGTACTTCACCCGCGCGATGGGGCTGGCCGCGTCCCGGGTCGGCATCGGGCTGACGGTGGCCGGCGCCGTGGCGCTGGCCGCCGGGGTCCCGGTGGGGCACCTCGCCGACCGGCGCGGCGCCCGCGGGTCCTACGCGCTCACGCTGACGGCCGCGGCCCTGGCGATGGCGGGGCTGTGCCTGACCCGCGGCTTCTGGCCGTTCCTGGTCTTCGCCTCGGTCGCGGCCATCGCCCAGAGCACCGGCCCGGCCGCCCGCGGCCCGCTGGTGAAGCACTACGGCGGCGACCGCCCGGCCGAGTACCGCGCGTATCTGCGCGCGGTGACGAACATCGGCATCGCCCTCGGCGCGGTCCTGGCCGGTTTCGGCATCCAGGTCGGCACCCGCCGCGCGTATCTGGTGCTGCTCGCGGTGAGCGCGGCGTGCAGCGCGGTCGCGGCGGGTGTCGTGCTGCTGCTGCCGGCCCTGCCGCCGGAGCCGGCCGGCCGGGGGCGCAGGTGGATAGCGCTGCGCGACCGCCCCTACCTGGCCCTGACGCTCCTGGACGGCGTGATGGCGATCCAGTTCCGGGTCCTGACCGCGGCGATCCCGTTGTGGCTGCTCAGCCGCACCCACGCGCCGCGCTGGTCGGTCTCGGCGGTGATGCTGGTGAACACCGCGATCGTGGTGGTGTTCCAGGTCCGGGCCAGCCGGAGCATCGACACCCCGAAGGCCGGCGGCCTGGCCTTCCAGCGCTCCGGATTCGCCTTCCTGGCTTCCTGCGCGATCTTCTCGACCCTGGCGGGCCTGCCGGGCTGGCTGGTGGTCGTGCTGGTCCTGGCCGGCGTCGTCGTGCACACCGTCGGCGAGATCTGGCAGTCGGCCGGCGGCTTCGAGCTCTCCTTCGCCCTCGCGCCGAGCCACGCGGTGGGCCAGTACCAGGGGCTGTTCGGCATGGGCATGGGCCTCGGCGTGACCATCGGCCCGGGGCTGCTGATCGGCCTGTGCATCGACTGGGGCACGCCGGGCTGGTGGCTCGTCGGCGCGATGTTCGCCGGCACGGGCCTGGCGGTGCCGGCGGTCGTGAGGTGGTCCGAGCGGCGGCTGTCCGCGCCGGTCCCGCAGCCGGGGTTGGTCAACCGCTGACCGGCCCGGCCGTGACAGGGGTCAGCGGTGGTGCGGGCAGGCGGGCCGGCGACTTCAGCCACAGCGCCACCGCGCCGGCTCCCAGCACGGCGATCGCCGCGCCGCCGGCCAGGCCCCAGCGCGCGCCCCAGTGCTGGCTGATCCAGCCGGCGACAATTTGAGGATCGAGCTGCGTCGGCGCCGCATCGTGTGATGCTCTGTCATCTCCACAAGTTTCGTATGGATTAGGACGGCACGACTGTGTCAGACGTCGTAGTAGTGGGAGGCGGGGTCATGGGCTCCGCCACGGCCTGGCAGCTCGCCTCCCGCGGTTTCGCGGTCACGCTGTTGGAGCGGGCGACCCCGGGCCACACCGAAGGCAGCTCCCATGGCAGCTCCCGGATCTTCCGTCTCGCCTACCCGCAACCGTTCTACGTCTCGCTGGCAGCCCGGGCCCTGCCTCTGTGGCGCCGGGTGGAGCGGGAGTCGGGCCGGGAACTGCTCACCCTGACCGGTGCGGTCGACCACGGTGCGCCGGAGTCGATCCGGGAGCTGCACGCTCAGCTGAGCGTGGCCGGCCACGCTGCCCGCATCCTGAACCCGGACCAGGCTGCCGAGCGCTGGCCCGGTCTGCGCTTCGACGCCGGTGTGCTCTTCCACGCCGCGGCCGGCCGGATCCATGCCGACGACGCGGTCCTGGCCTTCCAGCAGGCGGCCGTGGTGCGGGGCGCGGAGGTCCGGCACCGGGTGCGGGTCGCGAAGGTGCTCCGCGCCCGGGCCGGCGGGGTCGAGGTGGTCACCGACGACGGCGAGGTGGTCACGGCGGATGCCGCGGTGATCGCGGTCGGCGGTTGGGCTTCGGGCCTGGCCGCTCGGTCCGTGTCCGGACTGCCGCCGCTGCGGGTCACCCGGGAGCAGCCGATCCACTTCCCGGCAGCCGACCCGCTGAACTGGCCGAGCTTCATCCACCACCCGGGAGCGGGACTGCGCGCCGGCGCCGGGGTCTATGGAACGGGCAGCCCGGACGGGGTGAAGGTCGGCTTCCACGGCGTCGGCCCGGTGGTGCACCCCGACGCCCGCCCCGGCGGCATCGACCCGGCCGCACAGCGCCGGGTCCAGGAGTACGCCGACTTCTGGCTGCCCGGTGTCGATTCCCGCACGCCGACCGCGACCACCTGCCTGTACACCACCACGCCCGACCATGATTTCGTCGTCGACCGCGACGGTCCGATCACCGTGCTCGCCGGTTTCTCCGGACACGGATTCAAGTTCGCGCCCGCCATCGGCTCCCTGGCGGCGGACCTGGTGGCGGGGCACCCGGGTGTCGGCCGGTTCGCCCTGGGCCGCACATTCGCAAGCGTTCCCGAGTCGACGCCCACGCCCGCACCCGTATCCACACCGACACCGGCGCCGGCCCTCCGTTCGGCCCGCCGTCGGCAGAAGGTGATCAGCGGTCCTGTCCGCATCCAGCTTCGACGGCACGGTGACCGTATCGACCGCGGAAACGACCGGCGCGAGTGAGCAGCGACCGGGCCGGGCCGGCGTCGCGACTGCCGTCCCCCTGCCGCCGTCCCAGCAGGATCCCGCCGATCACCATCGCCAGGCCGCACAGCTGGCGCGTGCCGAACGACTCCCCGGCGACGAGCGCGCCCAGCAGTACGCCGGCAACCGGATTCAGCAGCCCGAGCAGCCCCACCGTCGCCGCCGGCAGGTGACGCAGGCCGCCGAACCACAGCGCGAACGCCAACGCGGTGGCGACGAACGTCGAATACCCGAATCCCAGCGCCGCCGCGCCGCTGATCGCCGGCGGTCCGCCCTCCACGGCCACCGCCACGGGGAGCAACATCAGGCCGCCCGCGGTGAGTTGCCAGGCGGTCAGGGACAAGGCGTCCGCTCCGTCCCGCCAGCGCGCCGACAGCACGTACCCGACCGACGAGACGAGCATGGCCGCCGCCGACGCCGCGACGCCTCGAACACTGATCGCGCTGTCGCCGCCGATCATGAGAACGACGCCTGCCAGCCCGACGAGGGCTCCGACCAGGTGCGTGCGGCGTGGATGCTGCCCGGCCAGCGCCCACGCGATCAACAGCATCGCCAGCGGCGAGGCGGCCATGATGCTGGAGGCGACGCTGGTGGGCAGGAGCTCGGAGGCTATGTAGAGCAGGACGAAGAACGTCGTCGTGTTCATCAGCGCCAGGACCGCCGAGCGCCACCACCACACCCCGCTCGGCAGCCGTCGGGTGAGGCCGAGCAGGACCAGGCCGGCCGGCAGCGCGCGCAGAGCGGCGCCCCACAGCGGGCGATCGGCCGGCAGCAGCGAGCGCGTGACGTAGTAGTTGGCGCCCCAGGCCAGCGGCGCGACCGCGGTGAGGGCGATCCATCGCCTTGTAGCTTCCACGGAAGGAACAATAGCTTCCATGGAAGTTATTGCGATACACTCGCCGACGTGCCGGAACACAAGCAGTCGTCGCAAGACCGGGTGGCGCAGATCCAGGAAGAGTGGCGCCGCGAGCGCCCCGACCTCGACGTCTCGCCGCAGGCCGTCATCGGCCGCCTGCACCGCCTGGCCGCCCGCCTGACCGGCGAGCTCACCCTGGTCTACGAACGCTACGGCCTCGGCGAGGGCGAGTTCGACGTCCTGGCCGCCCTGCGACGCGCCGGCGACCCCTTCGAACGCGCCCCCGGCGAGCTGGCCGCCCACACCATGGTCACCACCGGCGCCATGACCAAACGCATCGACCGCCTCGAACAAGCGGGCCTGGTCACCCGCCGCCGCGCCGACACCGACGGCCGAGGCCGCGTCGTCGCCCTCACCGCCCCCGGACGCCGCCTGATCGACGAGGCGTTCACCGCCCACATGCGCAACGAGCACCGCCTCCTGGGCGTCCTCACCCCCGACGAATCCGCCGCCCTGGCCACGTTGCTCGGCGCGTGGCAGGAGCGGCTGGAGGGGGAGGGGCCGGAGGGCGTGCCGGGCGCGGCGGACAGGTGACTGGGCACGAGCCCCCCGGCACTGGTCGTCAGCGGGCGATCGAGATCGCGAATGGCGCGAATCCATTGGCGCGGATCACGTGCGGGACGAACAGGATCGCGGCCTCGGTGGCGCGGGCGGTTCGGATCCCGCCGAGATCGGTGATCCACTCCTCGTGCCAACCGAGATCGACGAGCAGCTCGCGGACGGTCTGCTTGGCCTGCGCGTCCTGGCCGGACAGGAAGGCGGTCGGCGGCTGGGTCAGCGCGGCCGGCGCGGTCATCACTGTGTAGAGCATCGTGTTGAGCGTCTTGACGACGTGTGTGTCGGGGAGCGCTTCCTGCAACTGCTCCGCGAGGCTGGAGCCGGGGTAGAGCAGGTCGGCGGGCAGTCCGTCCGGTCCGTCGACGGTGGCGTTGGAGACATCGACGAGGATCTTGCCGCGCAGGTCCTCGCGCAGGGCGGCGAGCCGCTCCAGCGCGCCGGCGCCCGGCGTGGCGTTGACGACGATCCGCGCTGCCCGGGAGGCCTCGGCGGCGGATCCCGGTGAGCGGTCCGCGACGGTCACCTCATGCCCAGCCTGGGTGAGGGCCGCGGCGAGGCCGCCGCCGACGCGGCCGTTTCCGAGAACTGCGATGGTGGTCATGGTCATCTGGTCCTTCTGTGCTGGTGGTTCTGTGCTGTGGTTCAGTGCTGGTGGTTCTGCGCTGTGGGCTTCTTGCGCGTGGCCATCGAGGCGTCAGCGCGAGAGCGTGGCGACGGCATCGGCGTGCACGCCGGGCGCGGCGGCCAGGAAGCCCTCGCTCTGCGGCGTCCACGGCCGGCCCTCGGCGTCGGAGACCCGTCCGCCGGCCTCGGTGACGAGCAGTGCCCCGGGCAGCAGGTCCGCGCGGGCGCCGGCGAACTGCCAGAACGCGTCGATCCGGCCGGCGGCCACGTTCAGCAGGTGCAGGGTCGCGGGCACCGAGGTCCGCACCACGAGCGCGTCCTGGAGCATCGCGGTGATCGAGGACCCGACGCGCCGCACGACCTGCTCGTCCTCGTCCGGCCGCGCCTGGCTCGTGGCCACCAGGCTCAGGCCGAGGCCGGCGGTCTCGGACACGCGCAGCGGCCGGCCGTCGAGGTGGGCGCCGGCGCCCGCGAGCGCGGTGTAGGTCTGGCCGGTCAGCGGCAGGTGGACCGCGGTGAGCACCGCCTGGTTCTCGCGCACCAAGGTGGCGGTCACCGCCCATTCCGGCAGGCCGTGCAGGTGGTTGATGTTCCCTTCGGCGGGATCGACCACCCACCACTCGCCGGGCGGCAGGGCCCCGCCGGCAAGCTCGTCCTCCACCCAGCGGGCATCCGGGCGCAGCGTCCCGAGGCGGGGGCGCAGGACCTCCAGGGCCGCGTCGTCGTTGGCAGCCAGGGCGAGCATCAGTTCTTCGCGGGTCTGGTAGCGGACCACGGCGCCGAAGCGCTCGCGCAGTGCCGAACCCGCCTCTTGCACGGCGATCGCGGTCTGCGCGAGCAGGTCGGCGTCGGACGCGGTCGCGGCGGTCGTGGCTATATCAGGGTTCTTAGTTGTTTCGGACATGGCGGTACTCTCATCCGAGCAGGGGTGATGAAGTCGGACCGGGCGAGGAGGCTGAGTCTCCTGCGCCCGCATCTCGAAGGTATGCGTACCCTTTGTTAACTACAAGTGCATGTGAAGCACGTCTGGCATGACTGTCATGCAATGGTGTAGTCGGGCAGGTCCGGGCCGGGCACCGCCTTGCCGCCGAAGCGCATCGCCAGCGCGCGCCCGGTCGCGCTGCCCAACAGGAGATTGCGCAGGCGCAGCGCGGCCCGGCCGGTCGGGGCCAGCAGCCGTGCCGGTTGGCCTTCGCCCTGGCACCGTTGTGCGTAGGGGCGCACGATCCGCTCGTACTCGGCGAAGGCCCGCTCGTGGTCGCCGGTCTTGGCCAACTCGCCGGCCAGTACGTACGCGGACACCACCGCCAAGCCGGTCCCGAGCCCGCTCAGTGTCGCGCCGCAGGCGGCGTCGCCGAGCAGCACGATCCGTCCCGCTGACCAGCTGGGTACCTGCACTCGGGCCACCGCGTCGAAGTAGACCTCGGTCGCCGCCGGGAAGGCGGCCAGCAGCTCCGGCACCAGCCAGCGCTGGCCGGCGTACACCTGTTGCAGCACCTGGTGCCGGTCATCGCGCGGTACTACGGCTTCGGGGGTGGCGAACAGGGCGTAGGCGTCGGCCTGGGTCGGGACGCGGGCGTCGCCGGACAGGCCGGCCAGCGTGCCGGGCCGGTTGTGGAAGATGAGCTCGCCGCGCACGTCCCACTGGTTCGGCAGGCTCCAGCCCGCGACCTGGTAGCCGAGGTAGCTCACGCAGGCGTCTTCGGGGGCGAAGGCGAGCCGGCGCACCGTCGAGTGCATGCCGTCGGCGCCGATCACCAGGTCGAACCGCCGGGCCGGCGCGTCCCGGAACGAGACCAGCACCCCGTCGGTGGTCTGCTCCAGGGCGGTGACCGTGTCGCCGAACACGTACTCGACCTGGTCGCCGCCGCGCTCCTGCAACGCCCGGGACACCTCGGCGCGGGGCACCTCCAGGTCACCGCCGGTGAACTCGGCGGGCAGCTGGAAGATCGTGCGCCCTTTGCCGTTGACGAACCGGCTCGGCCGCCCGCCGGTGGCCCGCGACCGCAGCTCCGTCAGCAGGTCCATGCGTTCCAACACGGTCAGGTGGGTCGGTCCGCTGAAGTCGACCGCGTACCCGCCCTCGCGCGGCGCCGGAGCGATCTCCACCACGGTGACCTCGAAGCCGTACCGCGCCAGCCAATAGGCCACCGCCGGCCCGGCGACGCTCGCCCCGGACACCAAAATCCTTGCACTCATGTCGGGAAGTCTGGACAGGGCCCGACGGCCTAACCACTGACTGATGATCAGAGGTAGATATCCTCGGCACGTGGCAACGAGATGGCAGATCGACCGCCCGGCACTCGGCGCGTTCCTGCGCCGGCGCCGGGAGGCCCTTTCGCCCGAAGGCATGGCCCCGCCGTCCACGACGCGGCGGCGCACGCCGGGCATGCGCCGCGAGGAAGTCGCCGACCTGGCCGGCATGTCGGTCAACTACTACGAGCGGTTGGAACGGGCCACCGGGCCGCAGCCCTCCGACGCCGTGCTCGACGCCATCGCCCGCACCCTGCGCCTGTCCGACGATGAGATCGCGCACCTCTATGCGCTCGCCGGGCACGGGGCACCCCGCCGTGCCCCGGCGGCGCACACGGTCGATCCGGGCCTGCGCATCGCCCTGGATGCCCTGGCACCCGACACCGCCGGACTGGTCCTCGGCCGCACCGGCGAGGTGCTGGCCACGAATGTACTCGGCGCGGCGATCTTCGGCGGCATGAGCGCAGGCAACATCGTCGAGCGCTGGTTCACCGATCGGGCCTGGCGTGACTCGCTGAGCCCACCCGACGACCAGGAGCCGACCAGCCGCGCCTACGTGGCGGACCTGCGCGCATCCCTCGGCGGCGACGGCGACCCGGCGGCCGAGGCGTTCATCCGCCGGATGCGAACGGCCAGCGCACAGTTCAGCGACCTCTGGGACCAGCACGAGGTGGCCGTCATCCGGGCCGGGACGAAGGTGCTGCTGCATCCCCGCGGCCGACTCGACCTGGAGTGCGCCGTGCTGCCCGGGCAGGAGCCGGGCCAGCGGCTCACGCTGTTCCGTGCGGCCGCGCACACCCCCACGGCCGCGCGGCTTCCGCTGATCGCCGCCTCCTGCGGCCCGGCATAGAAATAGCACAAGCAGTCCAGTCGTAGTGAGGACGGGTCCTGACAGGACCCTCATACGCTTGTGTCCCGACGCCGGGGAGGTGTCGTGGTGAATCGAGATTCTTCGTGCATGGTGCCATGATCCGTTCGGCGCCGCCGACACTCTGTCCGTCAATACACGGTGATGGAAGGGAAACCGTGATGCACTCAAACACTCGGACGAGCGCCGCGCTGTTCGCGCTGCCGCTCGTCGTGCCCAGATCCACGGAGTACGCCGAGTTGGGGGTCGCGCCGGCTGCGACGGCTGAGGAGATCAGGGCCGCGAGCGCGCGGCGGGATGTGCGGATGCGCGCCAGGGGTGCGGCGGCTGAGGAGATCGCCGCTGCTCATGCGGTGAATCTGGAGAATGCCAAGGCTCGCGCCGAGTACGACGCGTGCCATCCGCCGCTCGCGCTGCTTCGGCTGGAGCCGACGTGGTCTGCGCTGTTCGATGAGCGGGTGGCGGGGCTGGCCGTGCTGCGGCGGGAGATCGAGGCGTTTCTGTTCGCCGCCGGGGAGAGCGTGTTCCTGCCCACTGACCTGGATCGCACCGATTTTCGCGGCGATTTCACCCACCACCGGATTCTCGACGATGCCGTTGTCGAGTGATTCTTCTAAGGACCCTGCCATGAACACAGAACTTCACAGAGTCATCGGTATCGACCTCGGCACCACCTATTCCGCCGTCGCCGCCTATGACAAGGACGACTACAGCTCGGAGATCCTCGCCGATCCCGAGCGGGAGGGCTCTGCCGCGGTCGCCATGCCCTCTGTCGTGCGCCTGGACGCCGACGCCGGCGTGCTCGCCATCGGCCACGACGCCAAGGACGCCATTGCCGGCCCGGGCGGGCCGTCGGTCGACACCATCGTGGAGATCAAGCGGGAGATGGGGGTGTCGTTCACCGAGGAGTTGCTGGAGCAGTACGGGGCGGTCGGTGTCTTCAAGAAGGAGGATCCGGTTCGGGCCCGGCTCGGCGGCGGGTGGCTGCGTCCGCAGGAGATCAGTGCCCTGGTGTTGATGAAGATCAAGCGGATCGCCGAGCAGACGCTGGGCGGGGAGATCCACGACGCCGTGGTGACGGTGCCGGCGTACTTCAAGGAAGGGCAGAAGCGGGCCACCGAGGAGGCGGCGCTGCTGGCCGGCCTCTACCCGCGGCAGCTCATTCCGGAGCCCACAGCCGCCGCCATCGCCTACGGCGTGGACCGCGCCGACACCGACAAGCAGGTCTATCTGGTGTTCGACCTCGGCGGGGGCACGTTCGACGTGTCGATCATCGAGACCCGGGACGCCGAGATCGAGGTCATCGCCACGGCAGGGGACCAGCGGCTCGGCGGCGGCGACTTCGACGACCGGATTGCCGACTGGATCCTGCGCGCCTGTGGTGAGGACCTGCCGGCCGGGTTCGACCGGCTGCGCGTCAAGGCCGCGGCGGAGGCTGCCAAGCGTGAGCTGTCCCTGCGCGCCACGACCAGCATCGACCTCGGTGAGGACCTGCCCGTGCTGGAGCTGGACCGTGCGACCTTCGAGGACGAGATCAAGCCGATCCTGGACCGCTCGCTGCACCAGGTCGGCCAGGCGTTGCAAGAGGCCCAGAAGAAGGGCGTGAACCGCGCGGACATCAACGCGGTGTTGCTGGTCGGGGGTTCGACCCGGATCCCGAGGATCAAGCAGATGCTGCTGGACTACTTCGAGCAGGACGCGGGGTTCGTGCGCGCCGACGCCAATCCCGACACCCTGGTCGCGCGGGGCGCGGCCATCCAGGCGAATCGGTTCGCGCCCTCAGAGTCCTTCGACATCAAGACCTCGTCCAGCGCGGGGCTCTCGACGGAGGACCAGGACTACGCCATCACGCTGATCACCGAACACACCCTCGGCGTCGGCGTCGAGGGCGGCGGCTTCGACCCGTTGATCGAGCGCGGTACGAAGATCCCGGCCCGCAAGACGAAGTCCTACACGAACGGCGAGAACGTGGAGAACATCGCCGCCACCATCTACCAGGGCGAGAGCGAATACGTCTACGAGAACACGCTGATCGGCACCATACACCTGGACGGCATCGAGCCCAGGCCCAGGAACCACCACACCTTCGACATCACCTTCATGCTCGACGTCAACGGGTTGCTCGCGGTCCAGGTGATCCACGCCAACACCGGCCAGGAGTACCAGGCGACCTTCGACCAGAGCACGTCCATCGGCCAGGTCGACGAGCTGGAACAGAGCCGCCTGGCGCTGCTGAAGCTCTTCGCCGAGGGGCCGTCGGCCGCCACTCCGGCACAGGCACAGGCGCAGGCACCGGCAGCCGCCGCCCCGCCGGAATTCGCCGTTCCAGCACCGGTGGCCTGGGCCCCGGACCCGGACTCGGGACCGGCATCCTCGGCACCGGCGTCCACGGCACCGACATCCCCGGCACCGACATCCTCAGCCGCGTCGGATTCGGCACCGGTCTTCGGACCCGAGCCGGACCTGTCCGACGTCCCCGTGGAGTTCCTCCGCACCGTGCAGCAGGTGGTGCTCTCGGTGCAGGACGGCCGGGGCACCGACGTCCTCAGCCAGGCCCTGGCCGACTTCCTGGCAGCCGTGGCCGCCGGCGCGGACACCGCCAGCCTGAACCGGCTCGCCGATCGACTCGAGGACGCAGATGACTCCGATCCTCGATGAGCGCAAACAGCGCATCGCCAAGGATTTGGACGCCGAATATGCCGGGGTCGGCTGGTGGGGTCTGCTGTACCGGGCCCCCGCGCGCCGTCGCTGGTACCGCTTGATCCCGGCCTCGGATCTGGACGCGGTACAGCGGGAGGCCCTGGCCCAGTGGCAGAGCCGGCCGCGCCGGCCCGACCTGGTGCCCGTGCTGTCCTCCGACGACGTGATGGAGCTGGACGGGCAGTGGTTCCAGGTCGTGTCCTACGAGAGCGCGGCCGGGCGCAGCCTCGCCGATGCCATCGCCGAGGACCCGGTGGCCGAGCGCGTGTCGCGGGTGGCCGCCGCGCTGCGCGCGCTGTCCAGCTGGCGTGAGGCCATCAGCCCCGGCCTGACCGCGCTGCCCGGCGAGGTGGTGCTCGACCGGCGGGAGCCGCTGTTGCTGCCGCTGCCGGACTGGGGGCCGCCGTCGCTGAAGGAGGTCTTCGCCGAGCCCGAACGGCTGGCCTACCTGACGCCTGAGGCAGCTCGCGGCGTCGCCGATGTCCGCACCCCGGGCCTGCACGCGCTCGCGGTGGCAGCCCGAAGTTGTTTCCAGACGCTGCCGGTCGGTGCGGCCCCGGCCCTGATGCATCGCACCGCGTGCGGGTCTGCCTTCGCCGATCAGGGCTGGAACGACCGGCTGCCCACCTGGATGCGGCAGGTGGAGCAGGTCCAGGCGGTCCGGGAGCGCGTGAGTGTGCTCACCGGCCGGCTGCCCGAGGCGGTGGCGGACGGCGCCGACCCGGCGGCGCTGGCCGCGGCCTTGGACGCGGCGTGGCAGGCGATGGATCCGATGGCGGCGGTGCGGTCCCTGCTGGACGCGGGCGAGCCGCGCCAAGCTGTGGCGCTGGCTCACGCCGCGCTTGTCGACCGGCCCAGTTACCAGCTGCTGCTGCTGGCTGCGAAGATCGCCCGCCGCGACCTGCGCGAGCCGTTCGCCGCGCTGTCGTTGCTCGAACGCGCGGTTCAGGCCGCACCGAGCCGGTCCGAGGCGGCCGGCGAGCAGCTCTCGATCATCAGCGAGCTGTTTCCCGAGGGCATGGACCTGTTGGTCGCGCTGTTCAAGCCGGCCTTCGCCGCGCGCCTGGACACGACCGCCCGGGCGGCGTTCGACAGCCTCTCGCACGAGCAGCAGCGCGACAGATCCCACGAGATGGCGCGCTGCCTGATCGGCCAGGGCCATCTGGAGGAGGCCAACGACTTCGTCCACCGCTGGCTGCACGAGGCCGACAGGCTGATGTGGTGGCAGTTCGACCTGATGCTCGACTACGTCGAAACCTTCTTGCTGCTCGCGCGGAGAAAGAGGCGTGACTCGCCTGAGGCGGACACCCTCCTGCACAGCGCCGAACAGATACGGGACCAGACCCGGACAGGTCTGCGCTGGGTCAGGCAGAACCAGAGCATGCCGCCGGAGCGAATCCATCAATACGGCATGCGGCTGGCGGAGCTCGACCGGAGGCTGCTGGCCGCGCGGAACCGGAGGGACGGCTCGTGACGATCATTCTGGCGGTGGTCCCGCTCCTGATCCTGCTCCTCGGGGCCGCGGCGGCGGCCGGGTACTTCCTGGTCGAGGTGCCGCGCCGCTGGGGCGCGCCCTACGAACAGGCTCTGGTCCTGCTCGCCGGCGACACCGACGAAGCGCTTCAGAAAGCCGAGCGGCTGCTGGCCGAGGCGGTCAACGCCGGACCGCGGGGTCAGGCGCTGTCCCGCATCCGTCTGGCCCGGATCTGCGTGCGGGCCAAACAGGGTGCGCGTGAGCGGGACCGCTACGCCGCCGCCGCGGCCATGCTCGAAGAGCACATCGACGCCGAGGGACGCACCCGGGACACCGCGTTCCTCGAGCTGTGGCTCCAGGCGCAGCTGGAGAACCACGAGCGAGTCGTCGAACTCCACGCGGACCACGCCGAACTGCTCGATGCCCATCCCGACAGCCGCCGCATCGCCGCCGTGTCCCACTTCCGGATGGCCGTCGACCACTGGCGGCAACGGGACGCCGACGGCGCCGTACGGCACTTCGACCACGTCCGCGGGCTCGGCGAACTGACCGAGCTGATTCCGCCGCAGCTGGGCGACCTTCAGCTGGCGCGCGGTATCCAGGACGTCTTCGACGGCCAGCTGGGCGACGCTCTCGACCACTTCACCGGCGCCCGCGACCGCGCCGCGGGGCAAGGGCTGCCGACGCTGGAAGCAGAGCTCGGACTGGTCGTCTGCGCCTGGGACCACGGTGATCCGCGCGAACTGGGCGACCGGCTCGGTGATCTGGCCGATCAGGTCCCTTGGCAGCCCGCCGGCGCCGAAGAAGACACTGCCGACAAAGACACGGCCGAGAAGGACCCGGCTGCCGGCCTGAGTTCGGGCATCGCCGTGCTCCGCCTGGTGGCGCTGCTGCGCGAATGGCTGGGCCGGGAGCCCTTGTCCGGGGCGCCGTCGCCGGTGGACTTCGTCGAGCTGGAACGGCGCGCGCAGGCCGGACGCGACGCCGATCCCACACTCGGCGCGCCGAACCTCGTCGAAGGGCTGATCCGCTACTACTTCGCACTGAGCCAGCCGGAGCGCGACCGGGCCCTGGAGGTGCTCGAACGCGACGATGCCGCGGCCAAGAACGTGTGGCCCCCGGAAGTCCTCGAACTCGTCCGCCGAGAGCGGGAACTCGGCGGCGACGGCGACGCGATGTCCCGCTACCTCGCCCTCATCGGCGAGTTCCTCGACGATCCCGGCCTGTCCGAGCAGGACCTGGCCGCCTTGCGGGCGCTGAAAGCGAGGTTCGTCCGCTTCGGCACGCCGCTGGAGTCCGCCGGCGCGCAGCCGCTGCAGCCGTCCGGGGCGGAGGACCAGCGGCACCGGGCCGAAGCGCTGCGCCGCCGGATCGAGCTGATCGTCTATCCGCGGGTCCGGGACCTGCCGGAGGACGCCCCAGCCCGCGCGCTGCTGCGCGACCTGCTCGCCAACCTCGACAAGGCCGCTCACACGGCCGCCGAGGGAGCCGGTGCGATGCAGAAGGCGGAGCTGGACCTCGTCATCACCACCGCGCAGACGCTGTTGCCCGAGGAGAGCGATGTCCCAGAACATGCCTGAGCCGCGGCCCGCGACCCGGCAGCCCGCCGTGCCCGAGCCCTCGCACATGTCCCGGCCCGCCGGAGAATTGGCCGAGCGACTGGCCCTTCTGGCCCGGCTGCTGATCCGGGTCGGCCGCTGGCTGGCCCGCCGCCTGCCGCAGGTCGACGTCACCGACCTGCTGTCCGGGCGGATGCCGGAGGTCGACCTCCCCGCCGTGATGGCCGCGCTGCCGAAGGTCGAGCACCGCGCGGTGGCCGACGACGACCGGCTGTTCGAGGAGGCCTCGATCGGCAAGGTGCTGCTGCTGATGCTGCGCGTGACCCAGGAGTCCGAATACCTGCTGTGCCGGCAGGTGGCCGAGCACGCGCTCGGCAGCGTTCCGGATCCGGGCGCGCTGCTCGGCTGATCCGCCGCCGTTCGCGGCGGCCCGAACACCCCGTCACCGAGTCCAGAAGGAGGCGCCATGACACCGAACGACCGTCCGGTCAGCGGCCTGCACAAACGTAACCCGGTCCAGAGCCTGCACAAGCCCGCCTTCGAGCTGACCGGCCTCGGGCTCGGGCGCGGAGCGGACACGTTCGACCACGACCGGATACTGGCGGATCTGGCTGCGAACACCGTCGAGCCCGACAGCCTTCCCGACGGCGGGCTCCTGGTCGCCCTGGCCGCGGACGCTCTCAGCAAGCCCTCGTCGCTGACGATCGGGACCGACGGCGAGGACCTGCTCGAGGACGCCCGCGCGGACATCGCCGCCGGCCACTTCGAGATCGCGCTGGCCCTGCTGGAGGAGTACCTGGGGCGGTTCGCCTCGCACCAGGAGGCCCGCTTCCTGCGCGCGTATTGCCTCGCGCACCTCGCGGACCCGCGTTACGAGGAGGCGCTGCGGATCCTGCGCCCGCTGCGGGACGAAGTGACGCCGAAGGATCTCGGGGAGCGGATCAGCACCCTGCGCCGGGAACTGCGCCGCCGGCTGGCACCGGCGGAGTACAAGGCCTACGCCGACACCGCCGCGCGCGACCCCCGGGGCGCGCTGGCCCGGGCCGCCGGCTTCCTCGAACTCGTTCCCGAGGACGGCAGCCTGTGCTATCTGCTGGCGGTGGGCCATGCCCGCCTCGGCGAGCTCGACCAGGCCCTTGACGTGGCCGAGAGCGGCGTCCTGGAGGCGGACGGCGAACGTCGGCGGATCGAGGAACTGGCCCGTCTGCTCCGGCTGACCCTCCTGCGGCCGATGGCCGAGCCGGCCGCCCGGGCGTTCAAGACCGGCAACCCGCAGCTTGCCCGCGCCCTGCTGGACGGGATCGAGCCGCGCTGGCGGGAGTCCGGCCCGATCCAGGACTTCGAGCGCTATCTGGTGCTGCTGATCGAGCGCGGGAACCCGCCGTCGCCACCGGCGCCGCTGCTGCCGGACGACCGTGCCGACGACCTCTACTCGCTGATCGCCGAAGACGATGTCTCGCGCGCGCTGGAGCTGATGGATCGCGGCAGCCTGGAGCGCGCCGAGCGGTTGCTGGCCGCCCTGATGGCGACGGTACCCAGGTTCAGGTGGCTGAACTTCGTCTACGCGATCTGCCTGTACGAACAGGGCCGCCGACCGGAGCAGGCGGAGGCCTGCGTCCGGGTCGCGATGAAGGATCCCACGATCACCCAGGCCCGCGATCTGCTGGAGGCCATCCACGGCTGGCAGGAGAGCATCGTCATCAACCCTGTGGTCGAGCAGTTCGTCGCGGTCGTGGACACGCTGAACGGCAAGGCTTCCGCGGCGCAGCTGCCCCGGATGCGCAGCCGGCTCGTTGCCGTCCAGGAGCAGATCCCGGCCCTGCGAAAGGCTGCTCGGACGGCGGACGGCAGGCAAGCCGTCGAGCGTCTGGGCACGGCGACCGCGAACTGGATCTCCGAACTGGACAAGGCCGAGGTGGTGCGGGAGTTCTTCGACGAATACGAGCGCATCATGACGCCGGTCGCCGATGGTCTGAAGACCGTCCAGGACGCCGATCAGCTCGCCGCCGCTCTGGACGCGCTCGATGGGAGGATCCGCGCGGCCCGCACCCGGACGGACCTCGCCCGCGGTGGCGACCAGGATCGGACGCACCCGCTGGACGAACTCGCCGACCAGGTCAGGGCGCGCCGCGCCGAAGCCGGCAGCGTGCACGCCGCCATTGAGGTCTCCGACCTCGTGCGGCGCTTCAACACACTGATGGCACCGCTCACCTCCGGGTCGCCGAACGCGCAGCTCTTCGAGGTGATGGCGGCCCTCGCCAAGCCGCTCGGCCAGGAGGCGGTCCGGTTGCGCGGCAGGCCCGGTCTGGATGCCCGGGGACGCCAGATGCTCGATCAAGTCATCGCCACGATCGAAAGGCTCTGGCCATGACCGTGAGCACCGAGGCCGCGCTCCAGCCGGCCGACTGCTGGGACGTGTTCATCAGCTATGCGCGCGAGGACTACAAGGAGGCCAAGGGCCTGCAGGACGCGCTCCTGAAGTACGTCAAGGAAGACGGCTCGCCGCCGCGCGTCTATCTGGACGTCTCCCGGACCGGCACGCGTGCCGGAGCGGACTGGCAGAGCTACCTGGAGGAGGCGCTGCGTCATTCCCGGTACATCGTCCCCCTGTATTCGTTGAAGTACTTTGAGAAGTCCGTCTGCGAATGGGAGCTGCACCAGGCCTACCGGCTCAGCGTCGTGCAGCCCGACACCGAACTCCTGCCGGTGCTCATCCATCCGGGGGCCGTTGAGAAGGTCCCCTTCGTCGTGCACGGGATCAACTGGATCGCCACGACCCAGCCGGACTGGATCGACGTGCTGCGCGAGGCCACCAAGCTCGGCACGGCGGCCGCCCGCCGGGTCCTGGGCGTGACGGGCGCGGCCCCCGAAGCGGTCGCGGGCCGGACCCTGGAGCCGGTGCGCATCAGCGTGTCGCTGCCCGACGGCTCGCCCCAGGTGGCGGCCGGGATCTCCGTCACGCTGTCGGCGGAGCCCGACACCGCCGGCCTGACCGGCACCCTGACCGTCGAGGCCGACCGGGGCGAAGCCGTCTTCGACGGCCTCGTGCTGCACACGGCGACCGAGCAGGTCCGGCTCGTCGCGACCGCCCCCGGCTGCGAGCGCGCGGTGAGCGCGTCCTTCCCGGTCCGCTCCGTCGAGGTGCGACCGCCGGTCGGAGCGCAGGGCTCAGGAACGCTGGCGGCCCGCGGACGCCCGGTCTTCTTCCCCGACGGCCGTGCCCTGGCCGTCCTGGACGGAACCACCCTCACCGTCTACACCGACCGCTACGAGAAAGCGGGTTCCGCCGAGCTCAAAGGCCAGCCGCGGCTGTGGGCGCGGGGGCGGCGCCTGCTGGCCGTCGCCGACTGGTCCGGCCGGGTTCTGCTGGCCGCCCCGGACGGCCGGATCCGCACCTGGGACGTCCCGGCGCACGACGCCGCGCGCTACAGCGTGCCGGGCGCTCTCGCCTTCGACGGGGACGTGCTGCACGTGGGCACCTGGGCCGGCGAGGTGTGGTCGGTGCCGCTCGGCAGCGAGGCGCCGCAGACGGTGCTCAAGCATCCGTCCGGTGTCCAGGTGCTCATCGCCGACCGGGGCCGCTTCCTGGTCGGCGGCCTGGACGGCACCCTCGTGCGCGTCATGGACGGCCGGGTCTTGGCCGAGCACCAGTTGGAGCCGGTGCTGCTGGGGGCCGCGCTGGTGAACGATTTCGGGCTGATCGTCGGCGAACAGCTCGTCTACCGGCTGGATCTGGCCAAGGACCAGCTGTTGCGGGTCAAGCAGCCGGTGACCGGAATCGCCGGAGTCCTGCCGGGATCGGAGCTGACGGCCATCGTCGACGCCGAGGGGCGGTTCGTGTGCTTCGACGCCGAGTTGGCGGTTCGGGTGGGCTTCCGCACTGTTCCCGGCGCGCGTCCCGTGGACGTCGCCGAGGGCGGGCGGCTTCTGGTTCTGGAACACCCCGGCGGTTCGCACTCGCTGGTGCGGGAAGGCCGCGCCACCTCAGTGTCCAGACATCCGCTCGCCGTTTCCCCGGATGGGACCCGTGCGGCGGCGTCGGACGGGAACCGTTTGGTGGTCCTGCCGATCGACGAACTGACGGAAGGCGACGGCGTACCGGGGGAAGCGGGTGAGCGGCGATGAGACCGGCTACCGCAACCGGGCTGAGCCCTGGGGATTCCGGTTCCCTGGAGTCGCGGCCCGAGACGCTGTGGCGGTTGATCGACCCGCTGCATCAGCGTTTCACCGCGGGGAAGCCGATCCCCGCTGTCCCCGCCGAGGCGCTGGCGGAGGCGTACTTCCGGATCGGTGTGCATCCGGACACCGAGCCGCAGAAAGCGCTTGAACTGCTCGGTGACGCCCACAAGCTGAATCCGGCCAACCCGAAGCATCCGTACCACCTCGGGCTGCTCTATCTGCGGCGAGGACAACCCGGTGCGGCGATCGAGTGGCTGCAGGCAGCGGCTGCCCGATCGCCAGTGAACCACCGCGTCCGGGCTCATCTGAGCATCGCGTTCCGGGAGCTCGACGCGCAGCGCCTGGCCGACGCCGGGTACACCGGCGCGGACCGGGCCACGGGAGAGAAGATCGCCGGCGACGTCCGCGGCGGGGTGGACCACTTCGATCGCTCGGCTTATGGCGAAAAGCCCAAGCCAGCCGCCACCGGCACGGACCCGGAGTCCTTGACGACCGTCGCGCTGATCCGACCCGGCGTGTGCCGCTGGTCGGGCATCCACGATGTCGAGGCCGAGAGTCGGCTGCGCGGTCGGACCACGGAGCGGACTCGCGACGTGCTGGCCGCGGAATTGGAAACCGTCGTCGGCCTCGCCAGCCGCCGCTCGGGCGGCAGGGCCGCGTTCACGGTCCTGGCCGTACAGTGGATGGTCTGCGGCTATCCCGTCGCGACGATCCGCCGCCTGGCACAGCGGCTGCCACCCGACGACGGTCCTTCGGCCCGCTTGCTGGAGCTGGTGTGCGAGCTTTTCCAGACCGACCCCGCCGAGCTTCCCGGCCGGCTTGCCGAGTGCCTGGCCGAGGGCTCCCTGCCGGACGTGCTCGCGGCACTGATCCACCACCGGCGACTGCTGTGGCGCCCGCTTCGATTCCCAGACCTCGGCGCACACACCGCGGCCCGAGAGTTCACCGAAGGCGAACCGGACCGGCATGTCAAAGCCTTGGAGGCGGCCCGGCGGGAGCTGGATGCCGAAGCGCGCGCGCCGATGGCGGACGTGCCGGACGGCTCGGCCGCGGCGCTGGCGGAAACGACTGATCCCGATTCCCGGCTCGCCGCTTTCGAGAGGGTGGCCAGCGAGCTCACGACGTTGCGAGGCAATCTCAAGGGCCAGATCGGCGCCTTGGCCAAAGCCACGAAGAACCCTGACTTCGACTATGCCGCAGTGGCGGGGGACAGGCGCCTCCTGGAGGATCTGGCCGATGGTCTGGAGCAGGCGCGTACCGCGTGGCTCGCGGATCTGCAGCAGTTCCAGGAGGCCGAGCTGTCCGGCCTGGCCGGGCTCGTCGTGGACTTCGCCGGGTATCAGCGGCGGCTTCAGGATTGCGAGTCGGTGCTCCAGGAGTCGTTCCGCAGCACGGTCGCCCCTTTGAAGAAACAGGTCGACAAGCGGCTGAAGCAGCTGGAGTCCGAACATGCCGGCATCGAGCCTGCGGCAACTCCTGAGGCCACCGACCTCGCTGCCCGCTGCGCCGCGCTGGATCTGCCCCGCCTGGCGGCGACGTCGGCTGTCGATCCGACCGAGTCTTCCGGGCCGGAGCAGGAGCGCGAGCGGGAGCAGGCGCACCAGGCCGGCGGTGCCGGACCCGAGCCGCTCGGGGCACCAGCGGTCCGAGCCACTGCGCGTGAACAGGTCACGGCGGCTCTGGCCGCGGCCGAGCAGGCGCTCGATGCCAACTTCGACCGGGCGTGGCAGACCCTTGAGCCGTATCCACCCGTGCTGTGGAACCGTGACGCGCTGGTCCTGCTTCGCGGCCATCTGCGCGGCCGGCAGGCCGAAGCCGAGTTGCGGCTCGGCCGCTCCTCCGCGGCCCGGCGGCGCTGGAACTCGATGCTCGCCGACGATCCACTGCACCCTGGCGTGCTGCACAACCTCGCGGTGGCGCACACGTCCGCCGGTGATCCCGTCGAGGCCGCGGAGGCCTGGGGCCGGTACCTCGAAGCGATCTATCTGCGAGACCTGCTGCACGGCCAGATCCGCCGAGGTGCCGCGGCCCGGGAGTCCGTGCACCGGATCTTCGCGGCGTCCTTCGGGACCGCTCCGCTGTGTGTCGGGCCGAAGCAGGATGACGACGATGCGGACTTCTCGCGGCAGATCCCGCTGTTGCTCAGCAGCCGCGCGAAGGTGCGGCTCGTTACGGAGCACATGCGGCTGGAGGAACTCAACCACATCGTCTCGCACCGCAGCCCGATCTTGCTGCTGGGCATCGGCCGCTCCGACGGCGACGGCGCGTCGACAGCCCGGGAGCGTCGCGTCTTTGCGCTGCGGAAGGTGTTGCCCTTGCTGCCGGTGCGGGTGCGGGACGCCATGGAGAAGGAATGCCTCCGTCTGCTCGACGCCGCGAGCACCGAGGCCTCGGAGGCGAAGGGGCGCGTCCGCCGGTCCGGGGACCAGGCCGAGGAAGACGCGCACGCGAAGTGGGTGAGTGGCCGCATCGGGTGGAAGCGAGGGATCCGCAACGCGGTCCTGGACGGCGACTGGCCGCTGAGCGACTATTCCGGCGCGGTCGTCGCCAACCTGGCGCTCATCGACGCGGTGTCGCTGGACGCGAAGGATCCGCTGCTGCGCGACTGCGTCCAGCAATCCTTCCCCGGCAATGACCCCGACGAGATGATCCAGCTGCTCGACGGCATCTCCGGCGAGGCGGCCCGCTTCGCGCTCAAACAGATCCTGGCCGCCGGCGAGGCGGCAGCGTATTCGTCCGAAGCCGACGCGCAGCGCTTCGCCGAGCAGTTCCGGCGCATCGGCCGCTCGTGGGGACGCAACGCGGTGCCCGAGCAGTGGTCGGGATTCCTCGACGACCTGGTCCAGTTGTACGGCGCGAGAACAGAGTCGGCGTTGAAGATCCTGCAGAAGCGGGACGACTCCACCGACGACGCCGACCGCGAGATCCTGACGGCGGCGGTGCCGGTCCTGGAGAGCTGGGTGGAGCGGCTGCCCGGCGCCACCGGTCCGGCGCGCGCCCTGGCGACGGTGCTCGGGCGCCTCAAGCGTTATGACGACGCGCTTAAGGTACTGGCCCATGCCGATGCAGAGGCGTTCAGCGCTGCGGGCCGGGAGAGGGTGCTGCGCGAACGCATCCAGCTCGACATCCTGCGCGGCCAGTTTCAGACGGCAGTCGACACGCTGTGCTCGCTTCTCGAGAAGAATCCGGACGACGAGCAACTTCGGGTATTGCTGACCAACGCGTTCGACCGGTGGATCAGCTCCGGGAACGCGGTCCCGGAGCCGAAAGCGATCACCGCGGCGTTCTCGCGCTGGACGGACGAGGAGACGGTTGGCAACCGCCGGATATTGGCGTTGAACGCGGCGTTCGCACTGCACCGTGCGAATTCGGCGAACTCCAGCGTGGAATCGCTTGTCGCGGTATTGCAGGAGATGGTCCTCCACGATCCCGATCACCTGATGGCGCACTACCACCTCTGCGAGGCCCTGGTCAGCCAGGCCTGGGAGTATCGCGACCGGATGAGGCAGGAGGCGGGAACAGGGCGCGCAGCGCTGCGGGCGATGCTGGATCTCGTGCTCGCGGACTGCGGCCGTCGTGCATCGGCGCTGAGGCCGCGTCTTGAGGGGGAGGAGTACGCCAAGCACCGTCAGCAACTCGACAAGATTCTCGAGGAGGTCGGTTTCCCGGTGGGTGAATGAGCTCGTCGGGCACGGTCAGCGGTCACCGTCGCGGGTGGGGGATGGCCTCCAGAAGTGCCGGCCCCACAACGATCATGGAGGACAGCCGGGCCGGTTCCTGGTCAGGGTGCGCGAGGGCGAGGTCGGGGAGGTGCTCGAACAGGGTCGACAGGGCGATCTCCGTCTCCAAGCGGGCCAGATGGGCGCCGAGGCAGAAGTGGGGTCCGTAGCCGAAGGCCAGGTGTTCCTTGGTTTCGCGGGGCGGCGGTGGTGTGGGCAGGTGGGCGGCTCTACTGCGGCAGTCAAGAGCAAGAGCGACAGTCAAGGGCAAGAGCTTGAAGAGCGCCTCCGGCGGCGCCTGCGCGGCGAGCGGCCTCGCTCCGGGGAGTGGGGGTCGCGCTGGCTGCCGGCGGACGTTGCTTGTGGTCGCCTCTGTCCCGGATTCCCCGTCGCATCGTCGCCTTACGGAAGCAGACCGGTCCGGTGGTATCAAGTCGGATCGCCCAGCTG